>CACZPT010000090.1 GCA_902783085.1 uncultured Methanobrevibacter sp. | reverse complement strand
CTGAAGCAGGATACATTCTTGAAAGGAAAGTATTTGATAAGCATATGGCAATGGATGCTGCAAGAGCTGGTGCGGAAATTAAAATTAAAACTTTAGTTACAGGCATTGATAAAATTGAAGATGGTTATATAGTTTATACAGAATCCATGGGCAAAGAAACAGATTATAAATGTAAAGTTTTAATTGCTGCTGATGGTCCTGAAGGCCATATTGCAAGATGGGCAGGACTCAGACCAGCTGCAAAAGCTAAAGAAATGGAATCTGGTGTACAGTATGAAATGTGTAATGTAGAATTTGAAAGACCTGGAGTTATTGAATTCTACTTCGGTAGTGTTGCACCCGGAGGATATGTTTGGATTTTCCCTAAAGGTGATGATATTGCAAATGTTGGTTTAGCCGTGCTTCCACATTTGGCAGATAAACCGGCTATTGAATATTTGGATGATTTCATTGCAAAATGTCCTTATACTAAAAATGCACAGGCTGTTGAGTTAAATGTTGGTGGAGATCCTGTCGGCGGTATGAGTAAAAAACTTTATGGCGATAATATCTTAGTTTGTGGAGATGCTGCAGGTCAGGTAAACCCATTGACCGGTGGAGGAATCATCAGCGGTATGGTTGGTGGAAAATGTGCAGGTCAAGTAGCAGCACAGGCAATTAAAGAGGACTGTTCTAAAAAATTCCTCAAACAATATGATAAATTAGCTCATGAAGAACTTGATTATGAAATTAAAAGATATAAAAAAGTTCAAGAGTATTTACTTACATTATCTGATGATGAACTTGACAGTATTGCTCATGCATTTGAAGGCGAAAGTTTTGAGAAAATTTCAACTACTGAAATTGTTAAAAAATTAATTAAAATATCTCCTAAAGCTTTATTAAAATTAGGTAAATTTATTTAAGGTGTTGTGATTGATTTTAGTTACTGGTGGGGCAGGTTATATTGGTTCTCATACTAATAAAGCCTTAAATAAATCAGGTTATGAGACTGTTGTAGTTGATGATTTGTCTAAAGGCTATGAAACTTTTGTTAAATGGGGAAACTTCGAAAATTGTAATTTTGGAAGTGATGATTTAAGAGATGTTTTTGAAAAGTATGATATTGATGGAGTATTGCATTTTGCAGCTTTTTCATCAGTAGCCGAATCAGTTGAATTTCCACAAAAATACTTTAAAAATAATTATAAAAATACTTTAAATCTTTTAAAAATCATGCGGGAATTCGGTGTTGATAAATTTATTTTATCTTCCACTGCATCTGTATATGGTAATCCCGAAAAGATTCCAATTACTGAAGACCAAAATTTAAAACCAATCAATCCTTATGGTCACTCAAAATGGATTACTGAAAAAGCTCTTGAAAGAGAAGCAGAGAAAGGTGACTTTAACTATGTTTCTTTAAGGTATTTTAATGCTGCAGGATGTGATTTTGATTGTGAGGTTGGAGAATTACATGATCCTGAAACTCATTTAATCCCTCTTGTTTTAGATGCAGCTATTGGAAAAAGAGACAGTATTTCTATTTTTGGAACTGATTATAATACTCCTGATGGAACTTGTATTCGTGATTATATTCATGTAAATGACTTAGCTAGTGCACATATTGAAGCTTATGAATATTTATGTGAAAATAATAAGTCCAATATTTTTAATTTGGGAAACGGTAAGGGATATTCTGTTCGTGAAATTATTGACATGTGTAAAGAAGTCACTGAAAAAGATTTTAAAGTTGAAATTGCCGATCGCCGTGATGGTGATCCGGATATATTAATTGCTGATTCATCTAAAATTAAAAATGAATTGGGCTGGCAGCCTAAATATGATTTAAGGTCCATAGTTGAATCTGCTTGGATGTGGCATCAAAAAATAAATAGTGTATAGGTAATAACTATGGAAGATAACGGTTCTATTTCAAAAATTGATGTTAGAATAATTGTTTCTGGTTTGGATGTTGCACAAATCATTTCAAAAGCGGTTGATAATAATCAGCTTGAAAAAAATTATAATATTGTTGTTTCATCTATAATTCCTACCACAGACTTTGAAATTGCTAAAAAAGTAGCTGGTGGTGGAGATATTATTCTTATTGGTGGTTATGGTCATGATGAGAATTATAATTTATTATTCAATGATTTAAAAACTGATTTTAATCATGTCGGATTATTTGATTATAATAATATTTTCTTTGAAGATGAACAAGTCACTACCGAACATGCTCAAAAAGAAATATTGAACTCTATTATTAAAGCAACTCTTTCCTATTCTTTAAATTTAATTAATATTCATTCTCTTGAAAATAAATTAATAAACATAACTCATAATTATAATAATCTACTTGATGATTATAATAAACTTATTAAAGAAAATGATGTATTGCTTATGGAAAATAAGGATTTACAAAATGATATTAATAATTTAAAATCTGATTTTTCATCATTTAAGCAAAGATTTGAAGATATACATACTAAGGAATTTCTTGAAATATATAGGTTAGATGAGTTATGGGCTGAAGTTTTTAATGAGAATTTGGAGAATGGTGAAAAAATAGTTATTGCAACAAATAAATTCAGACCTGAAAATATAATGGTTGGTCAGGGTTTTATTGCTGCTCAATCTAGGCAAAAAGCTATTGATTGGTTAAAAATTATTAAAACTGCTTTAATATTCATTGAAAATAATGAATCTGATTTAAAACAAGAATTAAATAATTCTAAACAAGTAAGACCTCCCGAAGTTAAGGATGATTATGATATGCCTAATACTTCTGAAAACTTTTGGGACTAGTTAATATTATTAATATTTATATGAGTTTGAAGAAAAATAATAATTGATAATTACTGGAGTTTCTAAATGCAAGGGGAAGTTGAAGATAAATGTGGCGTTGTAGGAATACATTCTAACGATACTTCTAAGAATGTTTCTTCTTTTGTTTATTACTGTTTATATGCTTTACAGCATAGAGGTCAAGAATCAGCTGGAATAGCTACTTATAACTCAGCTAAAGGATTGAGTTATTATTGTGGTATGGGCTTAATAACTGATGTTTTTAAGGATTATGAAATTAATAATCTTTCTGGAAATATGGCTATTGGTCATGTAAGGTATTCAACTACTGGTAAATCTAAACTTGAAAACTCACAACCATTTGTTACAGATTTTGATGATGGATTTATAGCTATGGCTCATAATGGGGATATTGTAAATTCACAGGAATTAAAAGAAGAACTCATTAATGAAGGTTATGAGTTTAAATCCGGCACTGATTCTGAAGTGATTTGTTATATGCTTAAAAAAGAACATTATTATAATAATAAAAGCATTATTGATTCAATTGAAGCGGTTTCCTCTAAACTTGTTGGTTCTTATGCATTAGTTATTCTTATTAATGGTGATTTATATGGTGTTCGTGATCCTATGGGGATTAAACCATTAGCTGTTGCAAAAAGAGGGGAAGATTTTATTTTAGCTTCAGAAACTGTTGCATTCGATGTTATTAATGCTAAATATATTAGAGATATTGAACCTGGAGAAGTTGTTTATTTTGAAAATGATGAAATAAACACTCATATGTTAGAAATTACATCAGAATGTAGCTTATCTCATTGTATGTTTGAATATGTTTACTTTGCAAGACCTGACAGTACAATAGATGGTATTAATGTTTATCAAACTAGGCTAAATATTGGTGAGCAATTACATGAATTATATCCAATTGATGCTGATGTTGTTATTCCTGTTCCCGATTCGTCAATTCCTGCAGCTATTGGTTATTCAAGAGCATCTGGAATTCGTTATGGTGAAGGTCTAATTAAAAACAGGTATGTTGGAAGAACTTTTATCATGCCTACTCAAGAAGAAAGAGAGCTGGCAGTTAGACTTAAATTAAATCCAATTAAAGATGCTATTAAAGGTAAAAAGATTATATTGATAGATGATAGTATCGTACGTGGAACTACTTCTAAACAATTAATTGATTTAGTAAAAGAAGCAGAACCTAGTGAAATTCACTTTTTAGTTGGATGTCCTCCTGTTGTTGCACCTTGTTTTTATGGGGTGGCAATGGCAAGTAAAAAAGAATTGATTGCAGCTAATTATAGTGTGGAGGAAATAAAAAATCAATTGGATATTGATACTTTAGGTTATATTACACTTGATTCTCTTGTAAAAGCTATTGGCATGCCTAGGGAGGATTTATGCTTAGGCTGTTTAAATGAATGTTATCCAACTGAACTTCCTGAAAATATTGAAGCTGAAACTTATTATAAACCTTAAGATACTATGGTTGAATTGTTAGCCCCTGCCGGAAATTTCATATCACTGCGTTCTGTTTTAGAAAATGGTGCAGATGCAGTTTATTTTGGTTTGGATGATTATAATATGAGGGCTAATGCCCGTAATTTTACACTTGATGATTTATCTGAGGTATCTGAAATAGCTGGTCAATATTCAGCTAAAACCTATTTATGTACTAATATAATTTTAAATGAAAAATCTGCTTTGGAGCTGGATGAAAAATTAGAGACAATCGCATCAGCAGATATTGACGGACTCATTTTATCAGACATTGGTTTAATTGAAAATTGCATATCTCATGGCCTTGAAGCGCATATAAGTGTTCAGGAAAATGTTTCTAATTCTTATACCTTAAAAACCCTTAAAAAACTGGGGGCTAAAAGAGCGATTTTATCTCGTGAATTATCACTTGATGAAATTACAGATATTAGTAAAAAATCTCCAATTGAAACTGAAATTTTCATTCATGGTGCAATATGCATGGCAATTTCCGGAAGATGTTTTTTAAGTTATGGATTATATGGAAGAAGTGCTAATTGCGGGGACTGTCTTCAACCTTGCCGTAAAAATTGGACTTTAACATATACTGAAGGTGAAGATAAGGTTATTAATTTCTGTGATGTTGAGGATGAAAGTTTCATTATCTCTAAATCATATGATGATTCTTATAGAACTAACTTTTTTTCTCCAAAAGATATGTGTATGATAGAATATATACCAGAACTCATAAAAAGTGGTGTTGATTCATTTAAAATAGAGGGAAGAGCTCGCAGTCCGGATTATGGTGCTATGGTTACAGGTATTTACAGACAAGCTATTGATAATTATTTGGATGATCCTCTAAATTATAATGTTAAAAAAGAATGGATGGATGAACTTAAAAGCGTATTTAATCGTGGATTCGATACTAATTTTTACTTTAATACTCCATTCGAGACAAGTGAAGATAATCAATCCAAATATATTAAAAAGGATATAGGTCAGGTTGTAAATTATTACAATAAAGTTAATGTGGCCGAGCTTAGAATATGGGATAGCTTAAAAATAGGCGATAAAATCATTATTCAAGGTCAAACTACAGGATCTATCACACACACTATTGATTCAATGCAAATTGAAGGTGAAAATGTTAACAATGCTTTAAACTGTAATGTGGGAGTTGCTATACCTACTAAAGTTAGAAAAAATGATTTTGTTTATAAATTAATTGAAAGATAGTTGATATTATGATTAAAAAAATAGCTATTTACGGTAAAGGCGGTATAGGAAAAAGTACCACAGTAGCTAATTTATCCGCAGTCTATTCAAATGACGATTTAAACTGTTTAGTTATTGGTTGTGATCCAAAGGCAGACACGACACGTACATTATATGGAAAAAGAATACCGACTGTTGTAAACACCTTAAAGGATAATAGAAATCCTAAAAGAGATAATCTGGTTTATGAAGGTTACAATGGTGTTTTGTGTGTTGAAAGCGGTGGTCCTGAACCGGGTGTAGGTTGTGCAGGTCGTGGTGTTATTGTAGCTATGAAAAGGCTTGAAAAATTAGGTGTTTTTGATGAGGACTTGGATGTTGTAATTTATGATGTTTTAGGAGATGTTGTCTGCGGCGGATTTTCAGTACCTCTTCGTGAAAAATACGCTGATGAAGTTGTAATTGTAACATCTGGAGAATTCATGTCACTTTATGCAGCAAACAATATAGTTCGTGGGATTAAAAAATTAAAAGGAAATTTAACAGGTATTGTTTGCAATTGCCGTAATGTTGATATGGAAGAGGAAATTGTATCTGATTTTGCTAAAAAAATAGGAACAAATGTAATCGGTACAATTCATAGAAGTAATTTAATTCAACAATCTGAACTGGATGCAAAAACTGTTGTAGAAAAATATCCTGAAAGTGATGAAGCATCCGAATACAAAATTCTTGCTTATAATATAATGAATAATGAAAATACTTCAGTTCCGGAACCGATGAGTGATGAAGAACTTGAGGAATTTTTCAAATCATTTACTTCATAAGGTGATAATATGTTATTTGTTCATTATCCAAAATGCTCAACATGTAAAAAAGCTAAAAAATGGTTAGAAGAAAATAATATTGAATTTGATGCACGGGATATTGTTGTGGATAATCCAACTGCAAGCGAATTAAAAGAATGGTGGCAAATTAGTGACTTGCCATTAAAAAGATTTTTCAACACCAGCGGGATGAAATATAGGCAATTAAAATTAAAAGATAAGCTTCCGGAAATGTCTGAAGATGAACAGTTTGAACTTTTAGCCAGTGATGGAATGCTTGTTAAAAGACCAATAATTGTTAGTGATGATGTTGTTTTAACAGGTTTTAAAGTTAAAGAATGGCAGGAAAAATTGTTATAAATTAATTATAATCCGGATTGAAATTTCTCTTAAGCTTAATTTTTTTATCAAATTTTAAAAGAAAATTTTTAAGATTTAATTTTAAATGTTTGCTGGGGTTAATAAAATAACCCCATTATTTTTAATCAAAAACAACTTTATTTTATGGGATTATGGAAAATAGGTTAGTTTTTGTTGTTTTGATTAATTGCTATAAATGCAATAGCAAATTTTTTTTTGATATCAGATTTTATATTCTTAAAATCATATTGGATTTATGAAAGCTTTAGGAAAGTAAAACTTTCAATTTAAACTTCGGTAATTAGTGTATAAAAGTTTTTGGTAACTTTTTTGTTACTTAATTAATCACTCCTGTAAAGTTAAGGATATTTTGTGAAATTTTATTTTAATTTTTAATCAATGTCGTCAGGTTAAGATTTTTTCATGATTTTTT
>CACZPT010000089.1 GCA_902783085.1 uncultured Methanobrevibacter sp. | reverse complement strand
TTTACCTGCAGAACGAGAAGAAGCCGCAAGCGCAGTAATCTCAAAATCAGGATGATTATCAAGTAATTGAATAAATCTTTGACCTACCATCCCAGTTGCGCCAAGTACACCAACTTTCACCATAAAAAACACCTATTCTAAACCCAAAACATCATTCATACTACTTACAACACCTTTTTCAGCATCAGGTGAATATCTAATTGCCCTAATTACACCTGCAATAAACACTTCTCTAGTATGAGCTTGATGTTTAACTTCTAATCTTTCACCATCACCAACAAACATAACAGTGTGATCACCAACAATATCTCCGCCACGAATTGCATGAACACCAATTTCTTCGGAAGTTCTCTTACCAACTAAACCTTTTCTTCCATAAACTCCAACTTCTTCAGTATCACGATTGAGTTCACCAGCTATTACTTCAAATGCAGTCATAGCAGTTCCAGATGGTGCATCTTTTTTCTGATTGTGGTGAGCTTCGATAATTTCAATATCAAAATCATATAATAATGGGGCTAATTTCTTTAAAGTGTTAAAAAATACATTTACACCAATAGCCATATTTGATGATATTATGGCACCAACATTATTTTTCTTAACATTTTCAATATTCTGCGCCATTTGCTCATCACTAAAGCCAGTAGTTCCAACAACAACATTTACTCCACAGGCAGTAGCTCTTTTAATTGTTTCAACAGCTGCATGCGCAATAGTAAAATCAACCAATACATCCGCACCAGAGGATTTTAACGCTTCTTCTAGATTTTCAGAACCAACAATTTCAACACCAATCTCATCAATACCTGCTTGAAGACCGGCATCTTTTCCTGCGAGAGAAGTGTTTGGCATTTCAATAGCTGCCACCACTTCCATATCATCTTGTTCTGTGACTTTTCTAATAATCCCGGAGCCCATCCTTCCAGCAGCCCCAGTTACCGCTACTTTTATCATATAAACACCTTAAATTAAATTAGAATCTTTTAAAGCTTTTTTAAGAACTTCTAATGTATCATCTTTCATATTAGTTAATGGTCTTCTAAATGGTCCGGCAGGAAGTCCCATTAAGTTCATTGCAGTTTTTACAGGGACAGGATTACTTTCAATAAATAATGCCCTTATAATATCAAGCATTTCATAATGAAGTTCACATGCTCTTGCATAATCATCATTTAAAATACTATCAACCATTAGAACCATTCTTTTTGAATCAATGTTTGCAGATGCACTGATTACCCCAGTACCTCCAACAGCCATAATAGGTAAAGTTAAAGAGTCTTCACCAGATAATATATTAAAATCATCTTCTAAACCTTCTTTTGAAAGTGCAGAATAAATATCTGAAACTTTATCAACACTACCACTAGCTTCTTTAATAGCCTCAACATTATCTATTTTAGCTAATTCAACAACAGTATCAACAGCTATATCAGTTCCAGTACGTGACGGAACATTATATGCAATAATTGGAATGTCTACAGCATCACTAATTATTTGATAATGATCAATTAATGCATGTTGTTGTGGTTTATTATAATATGGAGTTATAACTAAACTTGCATCAGCACCAGCATCATATGAAAATTTAACAAGATCCAATGCTTCTACTGTTGAATTGCTACCCGCACCAGCAATAGTTTCGACTCTACCATCAACTTCGTCAACCAATATTTCAATAACTTTTCTATGTTCGTCGTGAGTTAAAGTAGCTGATTCACCAGTGGTTCCAGCACCTACTAACCCTGTAACACCATTATCGATTAAAAAATTAATGTTGGATCTAAAACCTTCTTCATCAATTTCTTCATCTTTATTAAATGGAGTTACCATTGCAACATATGTACCCTCAAAATTCATTCTAAAACACCTTTAACTAAATTAAACGCTTTTTCGCCATCTTTCCAATCAACATAAAGTACAACTGCAGTTTGAGATGATGATATCTCAACAATATTTATATTATTCTTTCTAAGTGGTTCTGTAATGTTAGAAATGATGCCTGGAGTTTCACCCGTGAAATCAGGACTAACAACAGTTATCATTGCAGTATCTGTACCTAAAGATAATGAACTTAAAACATCTGTTTCAATTACAAGATTATGTAAAATATGATATGCCTTTTCTGAATCCTGTTTATCAACAAATGCTGTTATTGAATTTTGACCTGCTGATATGCCAAATATATTAATTCTATTATCAGCAAGACAATTTGTAATTTTAGCTAAAAGACCTACTTTTTTAAGCATTCCTTCCCCAACAATAGCTATAAGAGAAATAGGATTTTTGTGAACAGACACAGATTTTAACATGTCTTTTTCGAAAGGTCCGACAATGCGAGTACCTTTAGCTGTTAAATCCCCATGCGCGAAATTAATAATTTTTGCAGTTATTAATGGATCTTTATATCTTAATGCATGAGGGTGTAATACTTGTGCACCGTGTGTAGCTAAATCCCTCATTTCTTCAACTGAAATTTCATCCAATAATATTGCATCTTCTATTTTATTTGGATCAGTTGACATTACACCATCAACATCAGTGACAATAATTATTTCATTAGCTTCAAGACAGTGCCCCATTAAAAATGCTGAAATATCACTTCCACCCCTACCAAGAGTTGTTATTTCACCACTAGGACCTTTACCTAAGAATCCACAAATAACTGGTATAATTCCCTGGTTTACAAGATTTTTAATACCATCAGATTTCTTATTTGTAGTTTTAAAATCGATTTTAGCTTCTAAAGAATTAGAATCTGTTATAATAGGCCACAAATCATTATAAGGATCTATAAATTCAGATTTAACCCCTAAAGATTCAATAGTTGCTGAGAATAATCTTGCACTAGTTAATTCACCCATAGCCATAATTTCTGCCTTCTGCTTATCAGTTAAATTTCCACCAATAGCATCATTGGATAAACCAAGTAATTCATCAGTAGTCTTGTTAACTGCAGAAACTACAACTACAACTTGATTACCTTTCATATACTCATTTACAACAGACTGTGCTGCTTTTTTTATTCGGCTTCCATCACCAACCGACGTACCACCGAATTTTACTACTATTAAATCCATTAAAATTCACACCTATTTCAAAACATAGTTTCACCATATTAGATGAAATACAATTAATGTTTATATAAAAACACATTAATAAATTATTTTATTAAAATATATTAAGAAAAATTAAATTATTATAAAAGAATTAGTTAAAAAAAAAATATAATATGTAAAAAGCTTATTCTTGAGTTTGTTCTAATCTCACAAGCCTTGTAACATATCCTGCGATTTTATTTCTTAAATGTTTAGTACTTACAGTTGAATATTCCATAACTAATTTTTTATTTTCTTCAAAATCAGTAGTAAAAACACCCTTGTGAGTTTCTATAAGTTCTTTAGCTAAACGTTTAACAAATGAAGTTCTAATATTACCCATCAGCATTCCTCCTCAATATTTCATTTTGCACATTTTTATTTAATATAGTTAGCATGTCAACGATATGATCAACTATTTCTATATCCATATCATTTTCCTCACAGAACTTCTTTATTTTTATATGAATTGCATCCTCTCTACTTTTATCATAAATAGGTAAACCGAGGTAATCTTTTGCAAGAGCAATATCTACCGCCAAAGAAGTTCTTTGAAGTATTAAATCAAATAATTCATTATCAATCTCATCAATACGATTTCTGGATTCTAATAAAAGATTTTTAGCATCATCTTCATTTTCAAAAGAATTTATTTTACAATCATTAATCAAAAAATCACCAAAATCTGATAATAATGATAATAATATAACTTATTATTATCATAGTATATAAACTAATATGTCATTTTCAAAAATAAAAAAATAAAATAATTAAATTTCAAATTTTAAAATGAATTAAAACCAATATTATCAACATTTGTTTCAATAACCATTCCTTCAAGATGTGACCAAACATCTTTAATATCATCAATTGCACTATCATTGCACACTGCAACAAATGACGAACCAGTACCGGAAAGACCCGAAGCTATCGCACCAGCTTGAATAGCATCAATTGCAATAGCTGAATTAAATCCCAATGTAGCAGAATAAATTAAACCATTTAAATTAAGAGCCTTGAAGTATTGCTTATTTTTTGCAAATTCAAAAGCTTCCTCCACAAGAGGAGACAATACTTTCATACGATTAACATCACTATCTCCAGATTTAGAATGAAAATTAGGCATATATACAAGTATTTTATAATCATCCATTTTTTCTTTAATAATGAATTTGCGATTTTTATTATCTGTTACAACAACACCACCAAAATAAGATGCAGTTGCATCATCAAATGAGCCGGTAATAGTAACTTTTGCTTCCATTGAAGCATCAATAGCTAAATTAATAATTTCCAAATCACTTAATGGTGTTAAATCAAATTCTTCGCTAATAATCATTGATGTTGCCCCAACAATTGCATTAGATGAAGCACTACTACTTGAAAGACCAGATGCCATAGGCAAACTTGATTTTGTTTTGATTTCAATGCCAAAATCATCTAAAGATACATCATATTTCGAAAAAACTTTCCTAACACACAAATCCATTAAATCTGTATCAGCACCAACATCATTGGAACATTTTATTCCAGATGAAATTGTTTTAGCCATACATTTAATATCTAAACCAATACCGAAAGCAGATCCATATCCAGTAGCAATAGCATTAATTATTGTAGCTGAACCCGGACATCTAACAATTTTCTTCATTATTTCATCTCATCATAAGGAATTTCAACTTTACTAAAATCTTGAGCTCTATTTCTAGCATTAGAAGCTAAATTTAATCTAAATTCATCATCTTCAATTATTTTATCAATTGCATCACAAAGACTAGAAGCATCATTAGGATTAATTAACAAACCTACATCATCAGTGATAATTTCTGATATACCCCCAACATCACTTCCAATAACTGGTTTTTCACATGCTAAAGCTTCAATCAATACTAATCCGAAACTTTCTGAAAATGATGGTAAAACTAAGACATCACACCCAGGAATTATGTTTTCAACATCCCTACGTGACCCCATGAATCTAACATCAGAAATATTATCGTCGATTACTTTATTTTCCAAATCTTTTCTTAAAGGGCCATCACCAACAATCACTAATTCATAATCAGTTTTTGATTGTTTTTTAGCCTCTAAAATTAAATTAACATTTTTACGTTTAATCAAATTACCTACAAATAATACAATGGGTTTTGAATTGTTCTCCAAAACATTTTTATTATTTTTACAAAATTTATCAATATCAACAGAATTCCAGTATAATCTTGTTTTATTAGCAATTTCATTAACACCTGTAGCTAATATTTCATCTTTTAATGCATTACTTACTGCAAAAACAACATCTGCCTTTTTTAAAACTTTTTTAATAAATGGCCTCATAAAAGATTGTTTTTTATACATTTCAAACATGTCAGAACCATGTGCAGTCACATATGTCTTTATATTATGTTTAGAACCTACTTCTGTTGCAGCTGCTCCAGCAGGGAATAAATAATGACCATGAATAATATCAATATCCTCTTCTTTTAGCAAGTTAATTAATGCTTTTTTAGCGTTTATCTTAAACATTAATCCTCTAATTCCGGGAATATTAAATCCTTTTGTTCCAATAACATGAATTCCATCAATATCTTTGAGATTATTATGAGGATATGTAATTACATAAACTTCATGACCTTGTTTTATAAGTTCTTTTGATAATGTATGAATATGAACCCCAACACCACCAAAGTGTGGTGGAAATTGACCTACCATTGCTATTTTCATAAAAATTCTTCCATATTATCATTTAAATAGTTACCTTGCATATCAACTAATATAACATCCAAATCCAAATCAAATTTTTGTTTACATCTTTGACGAATCGCTAAAGAAATACTATTTGAAACTTCATTTTGAAGGTTAAATTCACTTAAAATATCCAACATGTCATCTGTTGTAGCAGAATCATATAATTTTTTAATAATATCCTGATTTGCACCACATAAAGCAGCATGAGTAATCATTATTTCACGTCTACCATCGGCAACTGCATGTTTTGTATTAAAAATTCCCCCGGCCACTTTAATAAGTTTTCCAATATGGCCAAAAAATGTAAATTTATCAATTCCTCTTTTTTTAGCTTCTTCAAACATGAAGCCAACATAATTACCTGTTTGGATAATCTGAGATTTTGTAACATTTAAATTCATTAAAGCTAATTTTTCACCAATATTACCTGGAACAAAAACTAAATCAGTTAAATTTGATGCAATAGCCACGTCTATTTGAGTTACAATAGAATTTTTATATGCTTCACTAGACATAGACCTTGCAATGCCTGTAGTTCCAAGAACTGAAATTCCATCAATAATACCTAACTTCGGATTCATTGTCTTTTTAGCAATTTCACGACCTTTTGGTATTGTAATAATAACTTTTGCAGTCTTATCCTCAGGAACTTTGGATGATAAATTTTTTATAATCATTTTGCGTGGAACGGGATTGATTGCATAATCTCCAACTGGAATCTGAAGACCGGGTTTTGTAATAATGCCGACACCTTCACCACCAGTAATTAAAACTTTTTCACCTGTGAAATCAATTAACTCCACATTTGCTATAATATCTAAATTAACTGTAACATCAGGGTCATTATAAGGATTTTTATGAGCTGATGCACATGCAGAATTAGATGAAATTTTATGGCAATCATCAATGATAATATCTAAAGTTTTTTTAGGAGTTTGAACATTAACACAAACAATATCCGTTGAATCAATAATAGCTTCAAGAGCAGCTAAAGAACATGCTGTAGCAATAGTGCCTGTTGTAACACCCACATAATTATTTTCAGTCATTTTTACAACGATTAAAATAAAAAAAAGAGAGAATCTATAATAAAGATTCTAATTTTTGAATTAATTCTTCATCTGAAGGTGCACCAATAAATTCAACATTTCCATTAATGACAACTGTAGGTACAGCCATTATTCTATATTCTCTAGCCCTATCAATATTCTCCGGATTATTAGCATTTACAATTTCAACTTCTATTTTGTCACCAAATCTATTCTTAGCATTCTCAGCAACAGCTACTGCAGCAGGACAATGAGGACATGAGTCTGTTTTGAATACTTCTATTTTAATTGCCATCTTATCAAAACTCCAATAAAATATATTTTTGTAACTATTTAATTAATTTATAGTATTTAACTGTTACTTAATTAACGAACAAATAATTCTTATCAGATGCTCACTAAAAATATATTTAACACATTAAAACAAAAAAAATAATTGATTAAAATGGATAATTTATCACAAGATATTAAAAAAATAATAAATAATACTTACCCGTACATTAAAGAATTTAATCCTGCTCAAAAAGCTGTTATTGAATCAGGATATTTGGAAGATAAAGACAATTATATTATTTGTATTCCAACAGCCAGTGGTAAAACACTTTTAGGAGTGTTACCTTCACTTAAAACAATATTAAATAATGGAAAAGCGGTTTATGCCGCCCCACTTTTATCAATTCAAAATGAAAAAATAAAAGAATTTAAAGCATTTGAAGATTATGGTATTAATGTTGGTAAACATCCGTCCAGCTCTGATTTATCAGTGATGGTTTTCGAATCATTTGATGTGCTCACTAGGTTCTCATGGGATGTGCTACGTGATGTTGATACATTAATAATTGACGAATTCCACATGATTGGGGAATACAGTCGTGGACCTACATTAGAAGCAGCAATAACAAGAGCTAAAATCATCAATCCATCAATGAGGATAATTGCCCTTTCAGCAACACTACGAAATATCGAAGAAATTGAAGGATGGATTGAAGGAAAATGTGTTGAACATGATTATAGGCCAGTACCATTAAATAAAGAAGTTTTAGATTGTGAAATGTTCAATACTAAAAATAAAAATGATGTAATTGTTAAACTTATAGAAAAAGCAATGCAAGATGACTCTCAAGCATTATCTTTTGTATCCACTAGACGTTTTACTGAAAGTTTAGCCACATATGTTTCTAAAAAAATAAATAAAAAACTCAATGTAAAACAAAAAGAGAAATTTAAAGAAGTTGCAGATAAATTATTAGAAATTCCAAAAAAGAAAGGTTCACTACCAACAACAACCTGTGTTAAATTAGCTGAAGCTGCTGAAAATGGTGTTGCATTCCACCATGCAGGATTATTTAATGAACAAAAAGAAATAATTGAAGATGAATTTAGAAAAGGGAACATTTTAATGATTAGTGCAACACCAAGTTTAATGTATGGAGTTAATTTACCTTCAAAAAGTGTTGCAATAAGGGATTACACTCGTTGGACTAGTAATGGACCACAACAAATACCTGTTTTTGATTATGAACAAATGTCTGGACGTGCTGGTAGACCACAATATGACGATGTGGGATATTCTTATCTTATTGCTAAAACATCCGATGAAGCTATAAACTTACAAGATTCCTATATTAATGGAGAAATTGAATTAACAAACTCAAAATTAATTGATAATAAAGATGCAGTATACAAACAAATTATTGCTCAAATTGCATCATCACTTTCAAAAGATTTGGATGGTTTGGTTGATTTTTTTGAAAAAACATTATATGGATATCAAATGAATAATAATCCTTCAATGGCAATGTTTGCTTCAGATAGTCTAAAATGGGAACTTGAAAATGCTTTGGAATTTTTACTTCAAAATGGAATTATTAGAGCTACCCCTGAAGGGCTTAAAACAACTGAATTTGGTAATTTAATAGCTAAATCCAATTATACTATTGAAACATCAGTTAAAATTAAAGAATATGTTACTTCAATAAATGAATTCAATACATCAGAATTCATTTATGCTCTTGCAGAAACTCCAGATTTGCCATTAATAACATTTAAAGGTAAGAAAAATAAGGATCCCGTTCGTGAAAAATTATCTGAAGAAGGTCTTTTTGCAATTGATATTGGAAATTCTGAAGCAACTACTGTTTCATTAATTGAATGGATTAATGAGCGAAATGAATTTGAAATTGAGAACAAATATGGTGTTTATTCTGCTTCAACTAGAAGATCAGCTTATGAAGCATCACGTTTGGTTAGATTTGCAAAAAATACTTCTGAAATATTAGGAAATTATTCTGAACTAAAAGAATTTGATTTATTATCTGCAAGATTATATTATGGTGTAAAAGAAGATATAATTCCACTTGTTGTTGGAGTTAAACGTCTTGGAAGAAAAAGAGCTAGAAATATTACGGAAATATTTGGAACAGATTTAACAAATATATCTCAAAAAGAATTACAAAAAATCGATGGTGTTGGTGAAACACTATCTAGAAAAATTATTGAATTTATTAAATAATTAAATGGTGGGAAATTATCCCCCACCTTCTGCACCACCACTGATTGAATCCATGTTTTCAAATTCTGTAGCTTTATCTTTTAAAGCTTCAACATCAATATCCTCATCAGCAGGGGTAAAACTAATTTTAATATCTTTTTCGTCTAATAATTCAACTAATTTTGCATCATACCATAAATTAGTTTTATCTATTTTTACCCAATCAATTTCGTTTTCAGTTTTTATATCAACAACTTCACCTACTGTTCCAGTATCAACATAACGAATGTGATTATCGATAGAAATATTTTTACCTCGAGCATCTAAAGCCATTGAATGACCTCAATTATTAATCTTTTACTTCAATAGTAACTTCAGAAACTTCATCAGTAGCAGCGACTTCACTTTTTAAAAGAGCATAATCCCCGATTTTTGAAATTTCTTCGAAATTGATTTCAATACTATCATTTGAAAATAATCCTTTATTTGTAGAGATAATAACTTTAGAAATAACACCAGTATCCACTACAAAATCCACATCTTCAATTTTTCCGATTTCATTAATATTGCTATCTAAAACAACAATCCCGAATAAATCTTTTACACGCATTTTTTCACCTCTGAAATAATTATCATAAAACAGTTAATAATTAAACATACCAATATATAAAATTAACTATTAAATATATAAATGGTGGAAATAATATGAAAAAAGCATGTCGAATTATTATTGATGATATAGTTAATGGAAAAATATCCGCTCGACGTGAATTAGAAGTTGAAAAAAGACAACTTTGTCGTGAATTAAAACTATCAAGATTTATGAGTAATGCAGATATTCTTGGATATGCAACAGACGATGAAAAAGAAATCGTTTCAGATATTTTAAAGAAAAAACCCACAAGGACAAAATCCGGTGTTGCAATAGTGGCTGTAATGTGTCATCCACACAAATGTCCACACGGCAGATGTTTATATTGTCCGGAAAGTGATATTGCTCCACCAAGTTATACCGGTGAAGAACCCGCCGCATTAAGGGGTAGAATGTATGAATTTCATCCATATATTCAATGTTTTAACAGATTAACACAACTTAAAAAGATTGGCCATCCTGTCGATAAAGTAGAATTAATAATAATGGGCGGTACATTTCCATCAAGAGATTTATGTTATCAAGAATGGTTTGTATCCCAATGTTTAAAAGCAATGACAGATTTTGGATTATTACTAGAAAATAATTCCGAACTAACCCTAGATAAAATAAAAATAAGATCATTAGAAAAAGGAATATTAAAAACATATCCTCCGAATGATTATACATTAATTAGTGATGTTCAAAAGGCAAATGAAAATTCAAAAGTCAGATGTGTTGGAATGACTTTTGAAACCCGTCCAGATTATTGTAAAAAACAGCATATTAATAGAATGTTAGACTATGGTGTAACAAGAGTAGAACTAGGTGTTCAAACATTATCTGATGAAATTTATACTAAAGTAAAAAGAGGACATGACATCAATGATGTTATTGAATCAAACCAACTTTTAAGAGATAGTGCAATTAAAGTAGCAATGCATATGATGCCCGGACTTTTTGCAAATCAAAAACAAGATTTAAAAATGTTTAAACAGTTATTTAGTGATGACAACTTTAAACCAGATATGCTTAAAATTTATCCATGTCTCGTTACTAAAGGTAGTGAACTATATGATATGTGGCAAAATGGTAATTATACCCCATATAATGATGAAGAAGCTGTTGATTTAATTGTTGAAATTAAAAAAATACTACCTAAATGGGTTAGAACTATGAGAATACAAAGAGATATCCCATCCACATTAATTGAAGCAGGTGTTCAAAAATCAAACCTGGGCGAACTTGTTTACAATAAACTAGAAGAACACAACATAAATTGTCAATGTATACGTTGCCGTGAAATTGGACATAAAAAAACAAACAAAAATTATAATTTAGATGATTATAAACTTTTTAAAGAAGCATATACTGCATGTGGAGGTATTGAAAACTTTATTTCAATTGAAGATAAAAATGAAGAAAGTATTGCTGGATTTTTAAGATTAAGATTACCCTCAGAAAACATATTTAGACAGGAAATATCTGAAAATACCGCACTTATTCGAGAATTACATGTTTATGGCAACATGATTCAAATTGGCGATAAAAACCCATCAATAGGACAGCACACAGGATTTGGAGAAAAACTTCTAAAAGAAGCAGAAAATATAGCTATAGATAATGATAAAAATGAAATAGCTATTATAAGTGGTATTGGAACCAGAAATTATTATCGTAAATTTGGTTATGAAAGGAAAGGACCATATATGTTTAAAAAATTGATATAAAAATCAAGACAAAAGATTTAAATACTAATTGTTCGAATAATAACTAACATTTATAATTAAGAGAGTGGAAATATGTACAGAATAAAAAACTCAAAACACTTAGCAAGTCTTATTAATTACACTAACCTCAATAACATGATTAGTGAAGCTGAAATGAGAGAATTCTTAAATGAAGCATCTGAATTAAACTTTAACTCAGTTATAATTAATCCCTCATATATTCCATTAGCTAAAGAAATATTAGCAGATAGTGATGTTAAGATTGGGAGTGTTATTGGGTTCCCATTAGGTTTTGAAAGCACCAAAGCAAAATTATCAGAAGCCTCAGCATTACTTGAAATTGGAGTAGATGAAATCGATGCTGTAATTAATTTGAATTATGTTAAAGATGAAAAATATGATTTGATTGAAAAAGAAGCTAGAGAATTAAAAGAATTAATCGGAGATAAAACTCTAAAAATAATAATTGAAAGTAAAATTTTAGAAGACGACCAAAAAGTTAACATTGTCCAAAGACTTGAAAAAGCAGGCGTTGACTATGTGAAAACTTCAACAGGATTTTTAACACCAAACCATATTTATGAAATCGTTAATGATATCAATATTTTCCAAAAATATGCGCCTAAATTGAAAATAGAAATTTATGATGGAATTAATATTTGGAAAATGGCTAATCAAGTATTAACCGGTGGAGCTGATTTAATAGCAACCAATAATGGATATGAAATTGTTAATAAATACAAAGAATTAAGGGAAAACACACAAATAAAACCAAAACCAATCACATTATAAAAATTCAAACCCCATCACCACCCAAATATTAAATTAGATACTGATTAAAAATTTAAAAATATTCATTTTATTATTAAATTATTAAAAAAAATTGATAAAAATAAAAAATAGTGAATGCCATGGGCCGGACTTGAACCAGCGACATCTAGATCTTCAGTCTAGCGTTCTCCCAACTGAACTACCATGGCATGGACCGGACGAGATTCGAACTCGTGATCTCCTCCACGTCAAAGAGGAATCATACCCCTAGACCACCGGTCCTATACAACATTAATATATTAGATAATTATAATATATAAACCTTTGCAAAATGCAATACACAAATGAAAAAAAAATAAAATAAATTGACCAAGAAAATGGCCAATAGACAAAATAAAAAGTGTAAAAACCTATTTGATAGCTAATTTAATATCTTCAGCTTTTACAGTTTTTCTACCAGCATGGCGTGCGAAATTAACAGCTTGTTTAGCTATTGCATCACCTTTTTCTTCTAATGCTTCTGCTAATGCAATTTTAGCTTCGTCACTAATTCTTTGTGCTCCAGCATTTTTTAAGATACGACCTACTGGTGCGATTGGTAATTCACTC
>CACZPT010000088.1 GCA_902783085.1 uncultured Methanobrevibacter sp. | reverse complement strand
TCTAAACCTATTTGCAGGCATTTAATCACCTTGATTAATTTAATAAAAAATTTAATAATTGTGTAATAGCGTATTCAAAATAGAATACTATTATATATGTCTGTCATCATTAATAAATATATAAGATACAAGGGCTAAATTAGAACCCTTGTTTAAATCCTAAGAATTTTCTTAGTATTTGACTCATACCAAAAGTACAAATCATATACCATAATAACCAACCAATTCCATAAGGAATAGTTGCTTTACCACCATATATGAAACCACCAATAGCATGCCAAATAGGAGTTAAAGTAACCCAATAAACTGGTTGAGGTAAAATAAGGACTAAATCATGAATCGCAGATGTTCTCATCCAGAAAAATATTAAAATAATAGGAAGAAAAGTTACAATCATCGGTTTAAATGAACTAGTCATCATTTTATTCTGCATAGAAAGAATTTCAGGCTGTTTAGCTTGAAGTTCAGCAACTCTTTTTCCATCCCCATTTTTCTGAGCTTCTCTTAATTCAGATTGAAAATCTTTTACTTCTTTTTGAATTCGATTAGTTTCATCCTGATCAACCAAATATTTATTAGCAATAGTAGTAATTAATGAAACAATGAATGCAATGATTAAAACTGTTAATGCAGGATTGTGAGGATTTGGATCCATTGCAAGAATTGGATTGAAAATTGAATTTAAAACATTATTCACCCCACCCATTAACATACCAATAACATCTACCATTATCTCACCTATTTTAAAACATCCACTAATTTTGAAATAGTTTGTGGTAAATGATTATCATGATTATAAATGATTTTTACAGTAGCTCCAGTTAATGTAGCATAAGCCATTGAAGCAGCTCTATTCATTTCTTGATGTAATTGAATATTACTAGCTTTTTCAACATCTCTAGAACGTGTATCGTCATTCATTCTTCTGTAGATAATTTCATCAGGATTTGCTTCAACCATAACAAATAAATCCGGTTGTAACTCTTCTAAAACCCAAATTGGAAGACCCGGTAAAAATCCTGCCGGAGTATTAATAGTACAATGAGTATCTACAATAACATTGTCTTTTTCAGACCTTTCCTTGATTCTTTTAGCTGCTTTAGCTTGAATCTCTTTTTGAGTTTCAGCAGGTAATTTTCTTAAAGCATCTCTATTATCAACAATTTCTTCTTCAATTGCAAGTTCAGTCATTATGTCCCCATAGTTTAAATGTACATAATCAACTTCTTCAAGTGCTTTATTAAGTACGGTGGTACTACCTGAACCTGGAATTCCTGTTAATACAACTAATTTCAATTTAATCCCTCATTTTAAAAATATTTGGAGAAGATTAATCTCCTCCTAAGAACTTTCTGAGTAGTGGATTTGATGACATGAGTTGTTCCTCAGCCATTTCTTCATAAAGCTTATGGATAATACCTACAGTAAGCAATACACCAGTACCTCCACCTAAAGCACCAGTTAAATCAGCACAAAATGCAATAATACCTACATATAACCCGCTTAAAATAGTAAGTGCAGGAATATATTTCTTTAAAATTTTATGTAATTGACGTTTACTGCTCCTAAAACCAGGGATTTGAATACCTGAACTATATAATTGTTCTGAAATCTTTTTAGCATTTAAACCACTGATTTCAACCCATAAATATGAGAATAATACACAACATGCAAAGAAGAATATCGCATATATAATAACATGTAACGGTTCAGTTACAAACATACCAACACTATTCGGAGTAGATAAATAAAATGCAACTCCACTAACCGATTTACCGTTAACAACTTCACCGAATATAGGAAAACCTATTTTTTGGAAAACATTTGCAATAAGTGAAATGTTAACAAGTAATGCACTAGTTAAAATAACTGGCATGTTACTAGCATATACAAATTTTAATGGATATTTACCAACAGCTCCTCTAATTCTACCATGACCTCTAACAGAACCATGAGAAATTGGAATCTCAACACGTATTGATTCCCCATATACAACAACCAAAAATACAAAAATTGTTGCTATTAATGGAATTAATAATGAGAAGTCAGCTGAACCGGCAATAATTGATTGGATAAATCCTGGAATTGCACCTGGAAGTGCACCATAACTATTAGGTAAGAAATTAAATGATCCTACAACAATAGCTTGACATACACCTGCAGCAATGAATAAACCAATACCACTACCGAATCCCCATTTTGAAACAACTTCATCTAAATAAATAACTAAAATTGCCCCAATAACAAGTTGAAGGAATAATATACCTATATAAGAATTATCAATCGGTACTAAATTACCAGTTAAAACTAAAACACCAGCTTCAAAAAGTGTAAAGACAATTGATAAAAGTTTTTGTGTAGCTTGGAACAGAGATTTATCCTTATGAGAAGAAAGATCTAAATCCAAAAGATTTGAACCTACTAATAATTGCAATACAATAGACGCAGTAACAATAGGACCAATTCCCAAAGTAAGAATTGAACCAAAACTTCCCGCCATAACTGCTCTTAACTGAGCAAATTGGTCAATACCCCCCGGGCTTAAACCAAATAAAGGTATTCCGGTTAAAATATAATATAATACCAAAATAAGAGCAGTCCATTTAAGTTTTTCATTAAAATCTTCATTGTGAATTGGAGATTTTACTTCAGGTAAAAACTTAAATAATGGCTCTAAAACTTCAAGTGATGACATTTTATTCCTCTAAACAAAAGAGAAAACAGCTATAATTCTATAGCTTCTCCTCCCATTTCTTCAATTTTTTCAATTGCAGATGCTGAGAATTGAGGTGCTGAAATTTTGTAAGCTTTGGTAATT
>CACZPT010000087.1 GCA_902783085.1 uncultured Methanobrevibacter sp. | reverse complement strand
TAATTATTTTTAATGTCTATAGTTTTATCGCATTTTATTGGTGTTTTACTTATTTGGCTTATTTTTCCATTTTCAATTTTAATATAATAATCTCCAAGCTTATCAACTAATTTACAATTTTTCATAACAAAATCCATAATTTGCCCCCATGTAGTGAATCATAACTTTTTTTTAATTTAAATCATATATATTTTTGTATGTCTTTAGTTACAAATATTTTAGATAGGGATAGGAAATTATTTTTTACAGACCTTAATGCTGATCATGAAACTTCACAGACCACATCAGATATTAATTTGATAGCTGATTTTACAGAGTATAATCCTTTACATAATGGTCATTTTCATTGCATGAATGTTGCTAAACATAAGTTTCCTGATGCATTATTTGTAGCTATTGTACCTGGTCTATTTGAAAGGAGTGGTAGAGGTATTCCATATATATTGCCACGTGAAATTAGAGCAGAGATTGCAATATCTGTTGGTGCTGATGTTGTTGTTGAAGGTCCTCCTATGGGAATAATGGGATCAGGTCAGTATTCATTATCTCTGGCTAAAATGTTCAAATCTCTAAACACTGATTATATTCCAAGAGGTTATAAAGCATCTGATTCTTTTGATATAATTATGGAGAGAATTAATATGGGGCATCATATTGCCCCTAAACCTTATAAAATTGTAGATAAAACAACTTCTGAAATTCTTCTTAAAGATAAACTCATGGAGGATAATTATGTTATAGCTTCTTTTTCAAATTCTTTAAGTAAAATAGCTTTTGATTATAAGGATAAATTCATTTTTGTTAAAAGAATTGAAGGAGTCAGCGGCACATTAATCAGAAAAAGCATAATGGAAAATAATTTTGAAGGTGTTGTGGATATGATGCCGTTAAAAACTATTGAAGTATTAAAAAGGGAAATAGCTGATGGAGGTATTATATTTGATATTAGGGATGAAAAATCTATTTTAAATTCGGCGAATAATTTTGATTATGATGATTTGCTTAATTTAAACCTGTTTAATGATAAATTATCTGAAAATATTATTGATAACAGACCATATAATACAATTGGGGATGTTAAAAATCATATTTTAAGAGGGTTTTCAACACATTTTCATCAAAGAGTACTGAGTATTCTTGAAAATCCAATTGCTAAAAGTGATGTTTCTAAGTTTATTGATAAGTATCCATCAAATATCAGAGTATTAGGATATAGGAATGAAGATATTTTAGAAAAATTTAAAGAAAAAGTAAATAATGAAAATATTTCATTATTTTAAGATATTGTTAATTACATTTTGAGGGTTTGCAAGTGCACGGACTGCATCTAAAAATGTAGTATAAGTTGAACTTAATACGAAAATGTATATGATGTAATATACTACAATAAGAATAACAATAATTAAAATGATTGTTAAAATAATATCTACAGCACCCAGTGGTTCTTTTTCCGGATAATTAAGATTGTGGGTAGGTTTTTCTATTTCTTTATCAATATCAAATTTTGTTTTAATTTTTTCATTTGATTTTAATGTTTCTACAGGTTCTTCTTTTCTAGGTTTATATGGTTTTCGGGTTAGGGAACCATATTCTTCTTCGTCTCTAGCTAACTGTTCATTTAATGGAATCTCATTTTCATCAAAGTATAAATCATCTAAATATTTCTCATATTTGTCTTCAATAGTTAATGATTCCATAGGTTGTGGTTCATAGCTTGGACTTTGTGAAGTGAAACCTTCATTTGGAATGTTTTTTTGTGGAAGTTGTTGTGGCTGTTTAATTTCGTTTGGTGTAATTTCTTCTTGTTTTGGAATTTCTGCTTCATATAAATTGGATGATGGAGTATTTTCAGAATAATTAATATTATATGGAGAATCATCACTGATAGTTTTGCTTTCAACAGGAACATTTTCTCTTCTGTATGTTTTAGGAGATGCTGTATCAAAATTTTCATGAGTTGTTTGATAAATAGAATCATGTACTGGTTGTTTGTCAGGTTCTTTAGGTTCACTTACAGCTTCACTCTTTTCGGAAGCAGTATTTGTTAATCCAATTCCTATAATTTTCTCTAGACACTCTTTACAATAAATTTTTCCAGCTATTTCTAAACCACATTCTTTACAGACAGATTTTCCACATATAGCACAAACATCTGTACTTTCTCTTTCAGGATGATAATAACATACCATAAAATTACACTCCTAACGAATTAATTAAATATAATAAATATTTATAATTTCGATTTATATAAATATTACTGTTAATTATATTTTGGCATTGATTGAAACTTATTTGATTGTTTCAATGATTTTTTCAACAAGAATTTCAGACGCAATCAGATCATCAATTGTTGCTAAAAATCTTCCTAAACTGTTGCTGTTTATGGAATATATTATTTGATTGTCGCATAAATCAGAATCAATATAATTTTCATTATCTATTTCTAATGTATCAAAGACTATCTGCGAATTTTTCTTATTGGAATATGTAAATATTATTTGTCCTTTAATATTCATAGTTATACTTGTGTTGTTTTCATATAATTAATTTTTTGAAAATATCATTGCTAGAAACTTAAGATTTTTTTCGCGAAATTTTTTTTACAATAATTTTATAACAATGTTATTATTTGATGATAATCTTAAAAATTTAATTTTTAAAAAACATCTGATTTTGAACCCTAAATTTAAATTATTAAATTGTACAATACTCTAGTACGATTATTCTTTTTAATATAGATTAAAATAAGTTATAATTTAATAAAATTAAAGTATATTTGATATTACTTTTTTTTAATGAGTAATATTAAATATTATTAGAACTAATATATAAATATGGTTATTCGATGAATTTCCATGTTTTAATAAGAAAATAGGGGAGATTTTTTAAAATGATTTTATTTGAAAAAACTGTGAAAACATTTTTGGGTACAATGTCATGTTTCTTTTTGCGATGTTTCATCATTGATCCGCATTTACATTTCATTCGTAATCGTAAAATGTCATATGAAGATGTAGTGAAATTTATATTTTGGAATAAAGGTAGAAATAATGATATAGAATTAACAGAGTACTTTAAAGTATTTAAAGGAAAGAAGTATGAAACTATGTCTCATCAAGCAATTGGTAGACAGAGAATGTTCATTAAACCTGAATTATTCATTAAAATTTATAAAAAATTCATTGATAAAATATATAAAGAGAATAAACATTTTTCTGAAATTAAAGGGTATATTGTTGTTGCTTGTGATGGTAGTATTTTTAAACTACCGAATGTGACTTTGACACGTAAGGAATTCAAAATTGGGGATCATACTATCTTTGAAAAGAAAAGAATTCGTGCACGGGTTTCAGGAATGTTGGATGTTAATTCTAATTTTATGTTGACAACAAAAATTGTTGAAAAGACTGTAAAAGAAACTACATTAGCAATGCAACATTTAGATGACTTAAAAAAGCGTTTTGATATAACTAAATTCATTGCCATTTATGATAGAGGTTATAAATCCATTGAATTAATGTTATACACTGAAAAATTGAATTCAAAATTTCTTATAAGATTGCCGAAAAATACTTTCGTAAAACAGAGAAGAAAGATAAAAGGAAAAGATAAAATAATTGAAATCAACTTAAACAATACTATACTCAAAGATTTTGAAAATAATGAATTAAAAAAAATAGCAAGACAAATGGGTCGTTACAATTTAAGAATTGTAGAAATAACATTATTAAATGGTTCTACTGTAATATTGGCAACCAATTTAGATAAAGAAGAATTCACTATTGAAGAGTTAAAAGAATTGTATGCAAAAAGATGGAGTATTGAAACTGGATTCAAGAAATTAAAATCACAAGTAATGATAGAAAGATTTAGCGGACACAGAAGAATAATTATTGAACAAGACTTCTATGCAAGTATCTTTATCTATAATCTGGCGACAGCAATTCAATGGGATGGGGAAAAACACATGAAAGTTAAACAAAGAAATCCCCATGATGAATTCATACGCAAATCCAATTTTTCATCTATTGTAGGAATTTTATATGTTTACATGGAAGATGTGCTTTCATGTGATTGGAATACTATTGATGAAGCCATTTCTTTCTTTATTAATCAAGCAAAACGCCTTTATCATCAAAAAAATATCTTCACTCTCAAATTAATGCGAGCATTTAAGATTGTTGAAGATTTAGCTTTACAAATGATATGGGGCGAAAAATGGGAAGATCATAAACCTGCAAGAGTAGCAGAAGATCCAACCAACAGTAATCCAGGAAACCCCAAACCTACTCATTAAAATTAATTTAATAAATAAACTATATTAAATTAACAATGAAAAACAGATTTTAAAAATCTTGTTTTTCAATAATACGTTATTTGATAGTGAAAGTATAAAATACTTTCACATTAAAAATTTGAATTTCTATAAAATAAAAATATAACATTGTTATAATATTTTAAATTTTAATAACAAAATAATAACAAAACAAAGTTAAGTTTCTAGCAATGGAAAATATGGTAACCTTTATTAATGACTTAATTAAAATATTTAAATATTCTATATAGCTATTGGATTCTAATGATGGAATTTAATGTTTCAAATTATTATAGCTATTTTTAATAAATACATGTTAATCGTGTTTATTTTTTATTTTGGAGGAATATTGATGGTTCGTGCTTATACAAGAAGAGATTATATTAGAAAAACCCCAAATTCAAGAATAGTACAATATGATATGGGTAATTTAACTGATGAATTCCCTATTTCT
>CACZPT010000086.1 GCA_902783085.1 uncultured Methanobrevibacter sp. | reverse complement strand
GGGATTTACCAATACCGGGGTCTCCAACAATAAGGATATGAATATCTCCTCTTAATCGAGTTTCATCTTCAAGTTGTTTTGCAGCACCTCCAAAGAGTTGTAATGCAATAGCTTCTTTTACATCGCGATATCCTTTAATTGAAGGGGCTGTTGATTTAATAATCTTTTCATAAATTTTAGGATCTTTTGATAGTGCAATTATTTGTTCTTCATCTTCTTCACTTAAATGAAGTTCTTCAAATTCTTGTTCTAAGTGTTCAATGTGATTTACATAGATATAATTCTTAAATTTACCGCTGCGTTCTTCTCTAAATGTCTTTAAAGTACCTGTGATTCTTACTTTGTCTCCAGGATTTAATTCATCTACTAAATCATCTTCTAAAATCATTAACATTTGTTTAGGTTCAGTTCCTCCAGATAAATTTTCTAAAGGTTCTTGCATTCTTGCAGTTTGTGTGTCAATGTATTTTGATTCTTCTTGAAGTAATCTAAATGACCTTCCACCACATTCACTACATAATGATGGTTCAATTATTGTTCTGTCTGATGTTTGTTCTACTTCATGTAATCTCATACATCCTCTACATTCAAATGTTGCAGTTTCAATACGTGGCCTGATTTCGTCAGTTTTTCTAACAATTCCGTCAGCAGCCACAAAACTTCCAATATATTTACTTAACAGTGTTTTCAGTGGAATAATATTAGTTAAATTTTCAAAACGGATGTTTAATTCAATATCTTTGGCTAATGGATTAATATTTTTAATTGCAGTTTGTGATGCACTAATAATTTCATCTGGTTTTTCAACTAATAAATCTGCAAGGTCTGGATCGAACATTTCCAAATCGTGGTAGTTTATAGTAAGTGATCTATTATCTGGATATGTTTCAAGTATTTCAAATACGTCATCCTTGTAAGATGTTGCAAAAAATTCTTCAAATTTAGTAATTGATGTTTGAGATTTAGTAGTGGATTTCATTATTATATTTATTATAATTTTCTTACATAAAAAAATAATGGGTAATTAGCAAATATAAGTAAAAATTATATATTAAAATCAATATAATAATAAAATGATTTATACTTAAATGAGGGTATTATGAGAAAATCAAGATTGAGCTTATTTAAATCTACTTCTATGTTAATTTCTGTTGTTGGAATTATCATGATTGTTTCAACTATTATTGTTGTTGCATATGTTGGATTCAGTATTGTTAATGAATCTATTACAAATCAGATATCGTCTGGTAATCAGTATGACACTCTCGCAGAACTCAGATCAGAATATTCTCAATTAGAATCACAGTTTAATTCGGTTAGAGATACTTATTCTACTTCTGTTAGTGATTTGCAAAGATATAATAATGCTAGTTTGGAATTAACGAGAGCATCAGCAGCGATTGATAATGTCCAATCAGCTCTAGATTCGGGCAAACCGTCTAATGAAGTTGACAGCAGAATTGAATTTGCAAAACAAAAACTTCAAGCGGCTCGTGAAGCCTTTGAAAATCTTTAATTTTTTTCTTTTTTTATTTTTACTTTATGTTTATAACCTAATCCCACAACATACATTTCAGAACTTTTTTTACGTGAAGAAGGGGGTTTTGTTGTTTTAACTTGTCTAAATTTCTTTTTAAGGTCATCTAACATATTTTTATATTCTGGACCTTGAAATACTTTCATAACAAGATTTCCTTTTTGTTCTAAAATATTATCTGCTATTCCAATAACTGTATTTGTTAAATCTATTGATCTTAGTTGGTCTAAGTTCTTAATTCCACATAATTCTGGAGATGCATCACTCATAACAACTTTTGCTTTTCCGCCAATTACTCTTATTATTTTGTCTTGAACTTCTTTTGTTGTGAAATCTCCTCTGATTCTATAATAATTCTCATCCGGAAGTGCTTTTATACGATTTAGGTCAACACCAACTACAATTCCTTCTTCACCAACTTTTTCAAGTGCTACCTGTGACCATCCTCCTGGAGCAGCACCTAAATCAACAACAGTGTTGTCCTGTTTTATTATTTTAAATTTCTTATCTAGTTGTTTAAGTTTATAGGATGCTCTTGAACGATATTCCTCTTCTTTAGCTCTTTTATAATATGGATCTTTTTTTCTTTCCATTTGCCATCTACTGCCCATTTTAATCCCTCGGATATTGGTCAAAGTCAAGTGCACTACATACTGGTGCACCGATTTTAATTATTTCAACATCAATATTTTTATTATTAATTTCAAGTAACATTACTGTTCTATCTGCAAGTCTAGGTACAATGGGACTTCCAGGATTTAAAAGTAAAACATCTTCAACTTGTTCTATTTTGGGTTGATGGGAATGTCCTGTAACTAAAATATTCACATCTAATTGTCTGGCTAAATATAATAGCTGTTGTGTATCTGCTCTTGGATAGACTTCACCATGTGCTATTCCAATTTTTATCTCTTCTACAGTGATAACTTTTGCTTTTGGTAAATCAATATGTGCAACTCTATCCATATTTCCTTGAACTGCTATTACAGGGGCTATTTTTTCTAATTCATCAATTACTTCAGTTGTAGTTAAATCTCCTGCATGAATTATTAAATCTACATTTTTAAATGATGTCAATACTTTTTCAGGAATTTCTCTAGCTCTATCTGGAATATGTGTGTCCGAAATTAATCCTATTAGCATTTAATCTCCTCATTTGATTAAAAAGAATGTTTTTAATATATATTTGTTTATTATCCTTTTTAACTATTATCAAATAAAAACAGTTATTAATTCATATTTATATAAATAATATTAACTATCTTCGAGGATTGATAATTATGGGAGAAGTAAAAAAGCAAGATATTTTGGAGATTTTAAGTAAATATGATAAAGATGAAATAACTATTGCTACTTTAGGAAGCCATACATCTTTACATATTTTACAAGGAGCAAAAGAAGAAGGCTTTAAAACAGCTATTGTTTGTGAAAAAGGTAGAGAAGTTCCGTATGAAAGATTTGGTGTTGCTGATACATGTATAGTTGTCGATGAATTTAAAGATATTGTTAATGAGGAAGTTCAACAACAACTAAGAGACATGAATGCTATAGTAGTTCCACATGGTTCATTTGTGGCATATGCAGGTTTAGATAATGTTGAAGATAAATTTGTTGTCCCTATGTTTGGAAACCGGGATGTATTGAGATGGGAGGCGGAAAGAGATAAAGAAAGAGCATTACTTGTTGAAGGTGATGTTAGAATTCCTTTTAAATATGATAATCCGTCACAAATTGACAGACCAGTTATGGTTAAATTCCCTGGTGCAAGGGGTGGAAGAGGTTACTTTGTAGCATCATCTCCTGAAGAGTTTGACTCCAAAATTGAAGCTATGAAATCACGTGGATGGTTAGACGATTCTGATGTAGCTAATGCACACATTGAAGAATATGTTTCAGGTTGTAATTATTGTATACATTACTTCTACTCTGCTTTAGAAGATAAAGTTGAATTAATGGGTATGGATACAAGATATGAATCAAGTATTGATGGTTTTGTAAGAATGCCTGCAAAAGATCAATTGGACATTGATTTAAGCCCATCTTATGTTGTAACTGGTAACCATCCTGCTGTAATAAGAGAATCTTTACTTCCACAGGTGTTTGACATAGCTGATAAATTAGTTGAAAGTGCTAAAAAACTTGTTCAACCAGGTTTAAACGGTCCATTTTGTATGCAAACATTAGTTAACGATAATTTAGAAGTAATTTGTTTTGAAATCAGTGCTAGAACTGATGGCGGAACTAACACATTTATGGATGGTTCTCCTTATTCATACTTAACTTATGGTAAACCAATGAGTATGGGTAGAAGAATTGCTTTAGAAATTAAAAACGGAATTGAAAAAGATGAATTAGAAAAAATAATCACATAAATTTATTTTTTATTTTTCTTTTTCTTTTTATTTTTACCAATTTTTCCTTTACGTTCTTTTTCTTTGAGGGTTTTCATATTGTTTTTATAACCTAAACCACCAATTCCTCCAATTAATGAACCAACTAATAGTAGTAATATTGACATTATGATTTGGGTATTGTTTGCACCAAGCCCATTGTTTGTTATACTATCAAAAGCACCATTTATTCCTAAATAAACTAATGGTAATGAAGCTACTGCTCCAAGTATTGCTCCTTTTTTAATACTTTCAGATTTATATCCAACATATATTAATCCTATTGATGTTGCAGCATATAACGCCTGGTGGCCGTTTGAAGCAATAATAAATATTATTGTTGAAATAGCAGAACCGATAATTAGTGATTTCCAATTGATATCATGTATTAAATCCATATTTATCAACTCTTTTTAGAAGAGAGTGCTCCTCCAACAGCACCTGTAATTCCCATGGTAATTCCATAGGATATTAATTGGTCTATTATAGCAAGTAAACTTATTGTTCCGGACACTGTGAATCCGTTAAGACCTCCAAACAGTCCCATGTAACTTCCACCAAATGTTACAACTAATATGAATAAAATTGAACAGATTATTGTTCCTAAAGCTCCGGAAACTGTGGCGTTCCAGAATCCTGATAAAATTCCATCGTGAGCCATGTAACCTACTAGAAATCCGATTATAAGTAATCCTATAAATTCATAATGTGGTAAAAAACATCTAACAAGAACTGTGAGTATAAATCCACTAAATACAGCTTTCCATTTTGTCATGATAATCACTTTAGTATTTTATATTGATTTTGTTAATTATTCTTTCTAGATTACATATATCTTTTTATATTAAATATACATTTTTGTATTATTTTGTTTATGTTTTCGATTTTTTTAATATAAGTCTGATAATTTGTCCTTAATTTGGTCTAATATTGCTTTGTGCATCCTTTTTGTAAATTCCCCTTTATCATTTTGATTTAAAACATCAAGATATCCTTGTGAAACAAGATTAAATGCAAATGGGCTGGGAATAACCGTATTTATAGTTTTAATTTCCATTTCTTCATTTTCAATCATTTCAATTACTTTTAGGGCATTATTCACATCCATATAATCTTCAAGTGCTTCTCTTTTAGCTTCTTTGAGTATTGAGAAATTTTCATCCATTTCCTGGACGAATTTTAATAATATTTTGCTCCTTACTTGTTGGCGGCCAACTGATTTGGATTCACCTTTGTATCGTCTAAGTGTCATTAATGATCTGCCTGCACAGTGCCTAAATCGACTAGCTAATGTTTCTGTTTTTTCTAATGATTGTGTAAGTATTGGTTTGAAGTTTTCAGAGTTTAATTGGTTAAATGATTCAAGACCTCCAATTTTACTATCTGAACTTAAGTAAAATCCATTGTCGGATATAGATATGGTAACATTCATATTGTATCTTCTTGCCACCAAATAAGCTACTGCTCTAGAGAGTGCATCATTTACCTTTCTTCCAAACAAACTATGAAATATTACAAAGCGTCTGTCACCAAAACCACGGTAATATTCAATTAACATTTTTCTATTGCTTGGAATATGAGCATACTTAAATTGCTCTACAAAATATTCATAAATTGAATTGGCTGCAAAATCATCAACATATAAATAATCATAAATAAATTCCATTATCTGCTCTTTTGTTCTCCTATATTGGAATCTTGAGTCCATTAATGCTCTAAAACGTTGAATATCCATAGCTAAATCAAAAGATAATGGGAGTTGTTGTGAAAACCATGAAGGTATTGTTGGAGGTCCACTCGATGGAGATACATTAATTGTCATTCCTTTACCATAATTGAATCGATAAGTATTCCCACCTAAAACAAAGGTATCTCCTTTTTTCAGCCTTTCCATAAATTCAGCTTCAATTTTACCGACTGTATCCCCATCACATTTTACTAAAACACCAGAACTGTCAGGTATTGTTCCAATATTTGTCGAATAAAGCATTCTAGCTAATTTTCCTCGTTTACCAAAGGTATTTTCATCATAATTAATCCAAATTTTTGCATAAACATATCTTTCTTCTAATTGGGGATATTCTCCAGCCATATAACTCAAAACATCTTCATAATCGTCTCTAGTGAGATTTTTATAACAGTAACTCTTTCTAATTATATCATAAGCATAATCGATATCCCACGGATTTTCAATACTCATTCCATAAATATGCTGTGCTAACACATCCAGACAGTTTTTAGGAATTTGTATCCTATCAATTTTACCTTCTTTTGCATTTTTTAAAAGAACTGAACATTCTACCAAATCATCTCTGTTAGTTACAATGATTTTACCTTTTGATTTTTCATGTAATTTATGCCCACTTCTTCCAATTCTTTGAAGGGCTCTAGAAACGGATTTTGGTGAGTTAATCAGAACAACTAAATCAATATATCCAATATCAATTCCCAACTCAAGTGAAGTTGATGATATAACTGCTTTAAGTTTCCCGTCTTTTAATTTATTTTCTGTGTTGAGTCTAACTTCTTTTGATAGTGATGAATGATGGGCCATGATATTTTCATTATTATAGTTCATCGGAAACATTTTTTTAAGATTATAAACAAATCTCTCAGTTCCACTACGGGTATTTGTAAAAACCAATGTTGTTTTATTTTCCTGAATTAAATCATCTAGTAAATTATACATTCCTAAACGTGTATCTTCCTCATCAGCAATAGTAATATCACTAACTGGACACATTACTTCCATATCTAACTCTTTTAGGTAATTTATATTAACTATTTCACAATCTCTTTCAATGCCATATTCATATCCGACCAAAAATCGTGCAACTTCATCAAGAGGACTTACAGTCGCAGATAGTCCAATTCTTGTATATGGGCCAATCAAATGTTGAAGGCGTTCAAGAGATAAACTTAAATGCACTCCCCTTTTATTTTCTGCAAGAGAATGAATTTCATCAATAATAACATATTTCACATTGCTTAATTTTTCCCTAAATTTGGGGGCGACAAGCAATATTGATAATGTTTCTGGAGTTGTAATTAAGATGTGCGGTGGTGTTTTAAGCATTTTTTGTCGTTGATATTGACTTGTATCTCCAGTTCTTACGGCTTTTCTTATATTTAATTTTTTGCCAGCTATTTTTTCTATTTCTCGCAGTGGTTCATCTAAATTTTTTTCAATATCATTATCCAATGCTTTAAGTGGAGATATATAAATACAATAAACTTTATCTTCAAGTTCATCTTTTTGTGAAAGTGTTGTTAGATGACTTATAATAGATAAAAAAGCAGTTAATGTTTTTCCAGAACCTGTGGGTGAGGATACTAAGATATTTTTATTCTTATGAATTTCAACAATTGATTTTTTTTGAGCGGGTGTAAAATCATCAAATTTACTATCAAACCATTTTCTAACTAATGGGTTAAGAGTTTTATAAATTTCTTTTTTTGAATAACTTTTTGTCTGCTCATGTATCATTTTATCATTTAAAATTTGTATTAAAGATTATATATTTACTAAGTCTAATAGTTAATATATTAAATATTGATATTAGGGGTTATAAAACATGTCTAATTTTACATTAAATGAAGCTATTGAAAAGCTTCAAGATGAAGATACTAATATTAGAAAGCAAGCTATTGAATCATTAATCGGCGTAACTGATGAAAGTGCCATTGATCCATTAATTAATGCTACAACTGATGATAATGCTCAAGTAAGATTTAAAGCTGCTGAAATTTTAGGCAGTATGGGAGATGCAGCTTTTGATAGATTAGTTTTAAAATTCACATCTGAAAGTTGTAAAAACAAGAGATTTTTAGCATTTGCACTTAAAGAAACAAAAAATGAAAATGCAATTCCATATTTTGCTGAAGCTATTGATGATGAAGATTTTGGTGTTAGAAAAGTATCTGTTCGTGCATTGGGAGAACTTCAAGCCCATGATGAATTAGCAACTATTGCTAAAGGATTAGATGATGATGATTGGGGTGTACGTTTAGCTACAGTTTATGCCTTAGGAGATTTAGCTTCAGAAGAATCAATTGCTTTAATTAAACAAGCAAGACGTAAAGAAAAAGAAAAAGACTTCAAAAAATCATGCAATAAAGCTATTAAAAAAGCAGAAAAAGCACTTAAAGCAAAAGCTTCAGGTAAAACAGTTTCAAAAACATTACCTATGAAGACAATTAAAGAAATGGAGAAATCAAATCCTCAAAAGGCGATTCGTGAATACGAACAATATGTAACAGAAGAAGTGGGAAAAGATGCTCCATATAAAAGATTAGCTATTTTATATAGAAAATTAAATGATTATGATAATGAAGTAAGAGTTTTAGAAAAAGCAATTGAAGTTTTATCTAAGAAAAACCCAGGAAAAGAAGAATGGTTTGAAAAAAGATTAGCTAAAATGAAGTAGTTGTTTTATATAAATCTGTTCTTTTATTTTTTAATATGGGGATTTCTTCCCTTACTTTTTTTATTTCATCCAAGTCAATTTCAACAATTTTTAACTCTTCTTTTTCACTTAACTGACAAATTACCCCACCCCATGGATTAGTTACGATTGAATGACCATAACTGTGATAGCTTGCATCTTTATTAAGTGCAGGTGCAACACCCACGCAAAAAACCTGATTATCGAGGCTACGTGATCTAAATAATAATTCCCAATGGGCAGGTCCTGTAGTCATATTAAATGCTCCGGGATAGAAAATAATATTGGCACCATTGTTCGCATATATCCTTGCTAATTCTTGAAATCGAACATCATAACAAATTCCAATAGCTATTTTTCCAAATTCAGTATCGGCTATTGTAAATTCATTACCTGGACTTAAAACGTCAGATTCTTTAAAATAGATTTTATCCTTGACATCAATATCAAAAAGATGCATTTTTCTATGTTTTACTATTATTTCACCATTTTTATTAAATAAATAGCTGGTATTAAAAATTTTAGAATTTTCTTTTTCAGGAATTGATCCGGATAAAATATGGGTTTTTGTCTTTAAAGCAAGTTTAGAAATTTTTTTCAATGTTTTACTATTTTGTTCTTCTTCACAGTATTCAATGAATTTATCATTAGAATATGGACAATTAAACATTTCTGGAAGAACGATAAAATCAGAATTTAGCCTACTGGCTTTTTCAATCATTGTAGTTGCATTTTTAATGTTTTCATCTTTATTATCAACTACATTCATTTGACATAAAGCAATTTTAATTTTAGTCATTTTTTAAATTTAAAATAAAAATATGGAAAGTATGAATTAATCATACTGTTCAATATTTCACTGATTTTAATACAGATTCAATTTCATTTGTTCTAACAGCATCTAGAGAAGATCCGGTTATCTTGAATACATATAACATTCCATTACCCATTAATGATACATATCGGGTATATGTTCCGTCAGCATTTTCTAAGATAACATTTGATGAATCATTTCCACCTATTTGCATAACTTGAACTGTATTTATATAAGCACCATTTTGTAAAGCAGAATTAACTCTTTCTGTATTCAATTGATTTATTGATGAAAATTCGCTAGTAACATTATAATACTCAATTAAAGTACCATTTGTATCTTCATAATAAACAGCATTTTCATGTAACTCGTCGGTTCCGTTTGCATCATTCCAAGTTGAAGGATAGTCAAATGTTAATCCAGCACTGGAAAAAGTGTTTGTGCCATTAATATTAATTGAAGATTGATTGTTTGGTCCTGTAACTACAATAATACCAATTACAAGTAATGTTATAAGTAAAATTGCCCCAATAACAATCTTATTTTCTTTGATAATTTCAATTGTACTCTGTTCATTTGAAGATATATTAAGTTTAGGCTTATTTTCGAATATATCTTCTTTAATAGGGGCTTTTACTTTTGGTTTTGGAAATTTAAATCCACAATTTCCACAAACCGGAGCCCCATCATAACTAGGATTTCCACATTCAGGACATTTTTTCACAGCTTAACCTCCATTAAAGCTTAGTTATATTATTTATATTATATAAATTAAATGATTGTAATAGTTAATGTTAGGATGTGATATTTATGTCAGAAGATAAAATTATAACAGCTGATGATTGGAATTATGCTATTTATAAAATTGGAAATTGGGAAAAACATTATGAAATAAATCAAATTGGTCTTTCAAGAGAAATTCCTAGTACTAAACCCACTGTTGAACATGTTAAGTCAAGTATGGAAGAAATCAGAAATTCAAAATTTGATATTGGAAGTAAAACTGTTAATGGTTTTGTAGCTATTGCACTTCAATTAAATTCACTTGTTCAGGAAATGGATTTGGATGTTGCAATTGAATTAGAAGAAATTGAATATAATAATATTTTAAAGGAATTAGATGATTTGGAGTTATTAGAAGATGATACTCAATTAAACATTAATGATGAGGATTATTTAATCTATAAATTAGAAAAAGATTGCCATGTAACTAATTCTATTCCTGCTAATGAACATACTAAAAAATTTTATTTTGAAGAAATGATAAGAATAGAAAATGCAGTTCGTTAAAATGCATCTAAGGTTATTTTTTTATCTCGCTTTAATTCACGAGGGGGTTCAACTGATACAAATTCAATCCCTTCCTCTTCTATTAAATCTAGTGCATCATTCATGATTGATGGTGCTACAAGTAGCCCTCTTATCTTCTTTTTTTGAGCATTGCAATCTTTCAGATAATCATTATCTGTATTTTTTATATCCTGAATATATCTTTTAAGTTGTTTTACAGCACTGGTTCCGGCTTTACGCGCTTTAAGTTCTAAAATCATTAAATTACCATCACAGTCTTTACCTAAAATGTCAATAAAACCATGTTCCACACTATACTCTCTTGCTGTTGGTGTGAAACCTTCTTCAATTAGGTGTGGACGTTCCATTATCATATCACCCATATCTTTTTCATAACCTGCTTGTTCAAGCTCTTCAAAGTCTTCAATGTTTGCATAATTTATAAATTGAATGTGTCTTACTTCTACACTAAGTAGTTCTTTTGGTGTTCTTCTGTGACTTTCAAGAATTAATCTATCGCCCTTCAAATAACTTTTTGTTCTTGATTTTGGAGGTTGCCAGTTAACTGGTTCGACTTTTTTATCTTGATGTACCAAAAAAGATCCGTCGGGTTTTATAATAATTATACGTTCTCCCCAATTTAATTGGCTTAATGCCCTACCTTCATATTCAACTTTACAACATGCAAAAAGAGTTATAGTTGCTCTTTTACGCAATGCTTCATCTATTAAATCATATGCATCACTGCATTTAGGTTTTTCAAGAATTTTATATTTCATTACATTTAAGATTGGTTAGATTAATTTAAATATTTTGTTTTTAAAATTTTAATTTGATGATTAAATTAATTGTGGGGGATTTAAGATTTGCAGTGATGAATATTTCGAAGAGTTAAAACAGAATTTTACAATGGATTCTTTTAAATTTGTTAGTGGTGAAACCCTTAATAATGTTAATGTTGAATATATGACTTTTGGAACTCCAAAGTATGATGGAAAAAAGATTATTAATGCAATTATTTATTGCCATGGGTCTTTAGGTCATTTTTCATCTGTTAAAAAAATATTTCCTTTAGCACATGTAAATGGACCATTTGATGAAAATAAGTATTTTTTCATTTCTTTAACTGCATTAGGTTCTCCAGGGTCTTGTTCTCCTTCATCTACGAATTTAAAAAATAAATTTCCTAATTATACTATTGAAGATGTTGTTAATTTTCAAAAACAATTTTTAAAAGAAAAATTTAATATTGAACATGTTTTGGGGATTATTGGAAACTCAATGGGCGGTTTTGTAGCATTGACATCAGCTATTTTATATCCGAATTTTGCTGATTTTATCATACCTGGTGTAAGTAGTTATAAAGTTGCAGGTCATGATTATATTTTATCAAAGTTTGTTAATGAAATTATCGAGTCAGATCCAAATTATGGTTCAAATGATGATTCAGTTTCATTTGATAGAACAATAAAATTGGCTAGTTTAGCAGAGTTTAATTTTGGGGTTTCTAAGGAATTGTTAAGACAATCCTTAAAAGACGAGTTAACTCAGGATTTTGAGGAATTTGGCAGAGAAAGTTTGTTTTTAAATGTTTATGATATGAAATATTGTAATGATGCTTGTATGAATTATGATGTGGAGTCTGATTTGGATAAAATCACAGCTAAAGTACTTATTATTTCCTGTTTACAAGATCCGCATTTTCCACCTGAACTTGATGCAATTCCAATGTCTGAAATGATTAATAATTCACAATTAATAATTATGGATTCATTATTAGGTCATTTATGTTTTAATGAAATTGAAAATATTTCTGATAATTTAAGTGATTTCATGAGTCAATTTGAGGAATAGGATGAAAAAGTTAATATAGTGGATTTTAATGAGGATGGTGGGGTTCCCTATATTGAAACTCATGAAAAAGTTGTACTTCTTAGACATAATTGCAATCAATTCCATTTTTGCAATTTATCGTGTTTTAAAAACTATTATATTTAATTTTAATCCAAATTCTAACATTTTTAATATTTTAAACATCTAGAATTATTTTTTTCGTTTTTAAAAATCAAATTATATCTTAAAATCCTGTTTATGGTATTGACTAATACTTGTCAAATGCTCTCTCATTTGATTTAAATAGGATTTTTACTAAAAATAGTATTATCAATAAAATTAAATTCATATTATTAATTTGAAGATTGTTTAACAACATTGATTAAATCCTATGTTTGTATTCACATAGTAACAATAGAAAAATTTTCATCATATTAATATTTACATGGGAAAAGGAGAAAAAGAAATGACTAAAGAAACAAAAATTAAATTATTTCAGAATCAAGAAGTAAGACTTAAATGGGATGATGAAATAGGGGAATATAAATTTTCAGTGATAGATGTTGTTGGAATTCTTAGTGAGAGCAAAAATCCCCGCAAATATTGGAGTGTACTTAAAACAAGGTTAAATAAGGAAGGTGTTGAGTTGGCTACAATTTGTAGCCAACTGAAATTACCTTCCCATAAGGACGGAAAACTTTATGAAACAGATGTTGCCACTGCAAAACAATTATTCCGTATTATTCAAACAATACCTTCTCCAAATGCCGAACCATTCAAACAATGGTT
>CACZPT010000085.1 GCA_902783085.1 uncultured Methanobrevibacter sp. | reverse complement strand
GTACGCATAGTCATCTGAGTACCTGGTTCACCAACAGATTGTGCAGCTACTGTTCCAACAGCCTCTCCAGCTTCAACATGAGCTCGATCATAGGCAGTCTTAAACTTGTTAACAAGTTCATTTAATTCACTATCGGTTAAATTACGACGAACATAAGCTGAAGCTAATTCTTCAACATAACCTTTAGGAAAATCAATACCATTATCTATTAAAATTTTTGAAACTTTATCAATATTCTTAATATTTTCAATGAAAACATCAAAATCATTATCAGTTAAATCATTATCAACCTGTTCTAAGAAAGATTTAATATGATAATAATCAGGAATATTAATATTTTCTTCATCTAAGCGTTTAGAAAACTTAATGAAGTCAATATTATATTTAATGAACAAATCATTAATTAAATTGATATTTTTGAATTTGGAAATAATCTCTTCAAAAATACTATCAGTAACTTCAATAGATTCATAATCTGCTAATAATTCTTTAATATCAAAATCATCTGGAATGCAAATATTACGCTCTTCCAAAGTATTTTCCACTTTTTCAAATAATTCATCCATACTTACACCCCTCTATTTTGCAGGACTTTTTGAATCAGTCAATCTAATCTCATCAATGAGTTTATCTAAGTTTGCTGCTTTACCAAAGTCACTTTTAGCTGGATCTACTCCATCATCACCAAATACATTTTGAATAACATTTCCTTGGTTATCTGTAACAAGTCCAGATGGTTTAACTTGTAAATCTTGCAATGCATTTACAAGTCTTCTTTGCATATATCCTGATTGTGCTGTACGAATCGCAGTATCAACAAGACCTTCTCTTCCCCCCATTGCATGGAAGAAGAATTCAATTGGGTCAAGACCTGACCTGTAACTTGAGTGTACAAATCCTTTTGCTTTTGCCCCCAATTCGTTTTTCTTGAAATGAGGTAAAGTTCTGTTAATGTAACCCCTATGGATACGTCCACCCCTAACTGCTTGTTGACCTACACAAGAAGTAATCTGAGTTAAGTTCAACATAGATGCTCTAGCACCAGTACGTGCCATTACAACAGAATGGTTGTGTTCCATTGTTAAATAGTCTTCAGCGATTTCACCAGATTTATCCCTAGCTTCACCAAGAACTTGCATGATTCTCATTTCCAAAGTCTCTTCTAAGCTCCTACCAGGTAATGCTTGAAGGAAACCTTGTTCATAATTGTCAATTAATTCATCTACTTTTTCTTCTGATCTTTGTAAGTGGTCATTAATCCTTGCTTGAGCTTCTTCTGGAATTTCTTCATCATTTAAACTAGTTGTAATACCAGTTTTCATGATTCCACAAATAGCTAAGTCAGTGGACCTATCTAAGAATTCTTTTGCTCTTCCAGGACCATATTCTTTAACTATTTTATCTAAAATTTGACCTGAAAATGAACCATATGCTTTTTCATCGATTACACCATATTTTAAAATACCATTCTCAATTACAACATATGCATCAATTGGACATAATTCATCAAAGTTAACTTCTTCACCATTAGCATGAGCTTCATCGATTTTTCTATCACATTGACCACATTTTGTACAAACTTCAGCTTTATAAGTTAAATTCATATCATTAGGAAGTAACAAAGAGAATAATTCTTTACCAGACCATTCATCACCAATATTTTTCTCAATAACATAATCTTGGTTAGTATCCTCAGAACTGAATTGTTCTTTAATTTCATTGGTTATCCTTTCTTGAGCTATTTTCTTGATGATATCTTTTTCTTCATCATTCCATTTATTAGCTTTAAGACGTTTAGCTTTTTCATCATCAGTTAAATCTAAAGTATTTAAAAATACTTCTTTATCAACTTTTGTTCCACGAACATTTTTGATTTTTTTAGCTATTTCTTTTTCGATTTCAGGATTTTCATTAGATTCAGATTTTAAAATCCATTTTTCACCATCATTTTCAGGAATAGGTAAATGGGATTTTCTAATAATCTGTAAAGCCTGTTCTTCAGTGAATCTTAATGATTTTCTTGTAAGTAAATAAGCTCCAGAAATGTGATCGTGAATTGCACCGATAATTGGTCCACCGAACCTTGGAGATAAAATATGTTCCTGTACACGCATTAATGATTTAGCTTCAGCACGGGATTCATCAGTTTGGAAAACGTGCATGTTCATTTCATCCCCATCGAAATCCGCATTGTATGGTGGACATACACATAAGTTAAGTCTGAAAGTTTTGTATGGTAAAACTCTTACTTCATGAGCCATCATACTCATTCTGTGAAGTGAAGGTTGACGATTAAATAAAACCATATCACCATCTTTTAAATGTCTTTCGACAATATCTCCAGG
>CACZPT010000084.1 GCA_902783085.1 uncultured Methanobrevibacter sp. | reverse complement strand
TGTTACCTTTAATATTAATGGTGTTGTGTATACTCGTTATACTGATGCTAATGGATATGCTAAGTTAAATATTAATTTAGGTCCGGGTAAGTACACTATTACTTCATGTTATGAAGGTTTCATGGTTTCCAATATGGTTACAGTAATTGAATAGTAAACAATTTGTTAAAATTAAGGTAAATTATTTAATATTTACCTTAACAATATTTTTTTTTAATTTTAGTTATTCTAAATGTTTTTTTTTATTTATTACGATTTATTTCAGTTATTTTTTCTATTTTGATAATATACATCGTTTTATTGTAAATTGTGTTATATTTAATAATGGCTCTAGATTTTTAAGAATAATTCAAGTTGTAAATAGGAGCTTTTATTTTGCCATTTTTTCTGTTTTTTAAATTCGATTTGGGGGCACTGTCTAAGAGTATCCAGATATAATCCCTACTTTTTAATTATATTTTTATATTGGGATTTTTTTGAATTTTTATTGTAAAGTTTAGATTAAATTTATTAATGGTTGGGATTAGAGTTCATTTTTACTAGATTTTATGAAACATTTACTTATTAGTTAAATTATAAATTATAATATTGGAGATTATAAAATGGTTGAAATAAAATATGTACCAACAATTTGTCCATACTGTGGTACTGGTTGCGGGATTAATTTTGTTGTAAAAGATGATAAAATTGTTGGTGTAGAACCTTATAAAAGACACCCTGTAAACGAGGGTAAAGTATGTCCAAAAGGAAATTTTGGGTATGAATTTATTAATAGGGAAGATAGATTAACAACTCCTTTAATAAAAGAAAATGGTGAATTCAGAGAAGCTTCTTGGGATGAAGCATTAGACATGGTTGCTAATAAGCTTAAAGAAGTTTCCGATGAGGATCCAAATAAAGTTGGATTCTATGCATGTGCTCGTTCACCTAATGAAAATATTTATATTACTCAAAAATTAGCGAGAGTAGCATGCGGTACTCAGAATGTGGATCACTGTGCACGTATTTGTCACGGTCCTACTGTGGCAGGTCTTGCAACCACATTTGGTTCAGGTGCTATGACTAACGGATTTGACAGTGTTAAAGAAGCTGATTATATATTCTGTATAGGATCAAACAACATGGAAGCACACCCATTATTCGGTCGTAAATTAATTCAAGCTAAACAGAATGGTGCTAAATTAGTTGTATTGGATCCAAGATTCACTCCTACTGCTAAAATAGCTGATGAATATGTACAATTTAAAACGGGTACTGATGTAGCATTAATGAATGCAATGATTAAGGTTATCATTGATAAAGACTTGCAGGATGATGAATTCATTGCAAAAAGAACTAAAGGTTATGGGGAAATGAAAGAAGCTGTACAAAAATACACTTTAGATATGGCTTCTGAAATCACGGGTATTAAACCTGAAGTTATTGAACATTTAGCTACTGAATATGCTAAAGCCGATAAAGCTGCTATTGTATACTCTTTAGGTATCACCGAACACTCTCATGGTGCAGATAATGTCATGTCCACCGCTAACTTAGCAATGTTAACAGGTAACATTGGTAGGGAAGGTACTGGTGTAAATCCATTAAGAGGACAAAACAATGTACAGGGAGCATGTGATATGGGTGCATTACCATCAGACTATGTTGGATACAGAAAAGTGGCTGATGAAGAAACTACAGCATGGTTTAATGATTACTACAGTGGTGAAGGCTATGAAGTAAACTTGCCCGCTACACCTGGCTTAACTTTAGTTGAAATGATGAATGCAGCCCATGCAGGTGACTTAAAAGTATTATATATTCATGGTGAAGACCCAGTATTATCTGATGCGGATATAAAACACACTAAAGAAGCACTTGCTAATTTAGAAATGTTGGTTGTTCAAGAATGCTTCTTAACTGATACCGCACAATGTGCTGATGTTGTTTTACCGGCTGCAGGTTGGGGTGAACAAGAAGGTACCTTCACTAGTGGAGAAAGAAGAGTTCAATGTTTACACAAAGCTCAAGAACCGCCTGAAGGGGCATGGCTAGATTGGAAAATCATGGAAGAAATTGCAGTTAGGATGGGAGTTCCAAGGTCATTATTCCATTATGAATCTGCTGAAGAAATTTTTGAAGAAATCAGAGAATGTGCTCCAATTATGGCAGGTATGAACCGTGAAAGATTAGATACTCCTGAAGCACTTCACTGGCCTTGTCTTTCTGAGAATGATCCATGTCAACCATTAATGCACAAAGATAAATTTGCACATCCTGATGGTTTAGGTGTATTTCAAGCTTTAGAGCACAAAGGTCCTGTAGAAACCACTGATGATAAATATCCATTATTATTAACCACTACTCGTGTTTTATTCCACTATCATGCAACTATGACTAGGAGATGCGAAACATTATCTAATGAGGTTAAAACTGGATTTATCGAAATCAACTGTGAAGATGCTAGAGAAAGGGGAATTATTAATAATGAAATTGTTAGGGCATTCTCAAGAAGGGGAGAAATTGCAATTCCTGCACGCATAACTGATGATATTAAAAAAGGTATTGTTAATATTCCTATGCACTTTGCAGAATGTGCCGCTAATGTGTTGACTAACTCAGATTCTTTTGATCCTAAATCTAAAATGGTTGAATTAAAAGCTTGTGCTATTCAAATAGAAAAATTTGATGAAAAAGTTGAGATTAAAAGTGAACTTTACAAAGATGGTACTGATACTGAAGTAAAAGCTGAAGACATATCAACTACTACACTACAAATGGGTGAATAATCAGGAGGAGTTGTTTTAAATGAGTGCTAATGAAAAAATGTATTATGCTTATTCTACAATTGATGATATTAGAAATAAAGGAGAATATGGTGGTGTTGTAACTACTATCCTGAAACACTTATTGGAAAGCGGTACCGTTGATGCAGTTGTTGGGGTAGAAGAAGGTCATGATTTATATGATGCGGTGCCGTGTCTTGTAACTAAACCGGAAAATGTTATTAAAACTGCTGGTTCAATCCATTGTGGTACTTTAAACTTAGCTAAATTCATATCCAAATACTTGGACGGTTGCAGAGATATGAAAATTGCGGTTTCATGTAAACCATGTGATGCAATGACTATTAGGGAATTAATCAAAAGGGGTAAAATAATAGCTGATAACATCATTTTAATTGGCGTAAACTGTGGAGGAACCTTACCTCCCATACCAACTATTAAAATGATTAGGGATGTTTATGGATTAGACCCTAAAAAAGTTGTAAAAGAAGAAATCTCTAAAGGTGAACTTATAATTGAAACGGAAGATGGTGAAAAAAAAGCTTTTGCTATTGAAGAGTTAGAAAAAGATGGAATGGGTAGAAGAGAAAACTGTCAAAGATGTAACTTAAAAATCCCTTTTAATGCTGATTTAGCATTAGGTAATTGGGGAGTTATAGGTTCTTTAGATGGAAAAGCCACTTTTGTAGAAGTATTGTCCGATAAAGGTGCTGAAATTTTAGGTGATGTTATTGATGAGGGTTTAATCGAAGTTGAAGAACCTATTGAAAAAGGCATTGAAATCAGAGAAAAAATTAACAATGCGTTGCTTAATGCTTCTCAAGCTAAAAAAGATGTTGACTATTGTGGTACTACTGGCGACATCATTGATGTATTTTATAAATACGATGAAGAGTTCTCTAAATGTATGAAATGTTATGGTTGTCGTGAAGCATGTCCATTATGTTTCTGTGAAGACTGTTGTCTTGAAGCTGAAGGTCCTGAATGGGTACCTGGTGGATACACTCCTGCAGCACCATTTTTCCACTTAACTCGTATGGTACATATGGTAGATGCCTGTACTAATTGTGGTCAGTGCAGTGAAGTGTGTCCATGTGAAATCCCGGTTTCTAAAGTATGGAATACTGTAAACAACAAAATAAGGGAAGTTTATGGATATATACCTGGTTTTGATAGTGAAAACAGAATACCGTTTACTGAACACTCATCAAAAGCCAAAAAGTTATAGATAAAACTCTTTTCTTTTTATTTTTTTATTTTTATGGGGGGTTTTTAGTCCTTATTGAAGGGTTCACGTTTGTTTATACCATTTAAAAATATTTTTTCTAGTTTTTCATCACTTTCATTATTTCGTACATGTTTAATAATATCTACGAGATTATCGTTTCTAAGTAAACAAGGTTTGATTTTTCCATCAGGTGTTATCCTCAATCTAGTGCAATTTGCGCAAAAGCAACTGTTATCAACAGGCTTAACTACTTCGATTTCTCCACCGTTTATGTAATATTTTTTACGGTCTTGCATAAACTCACGAATTTTTATATCATCAGCTATATCAATTAACTTTTCTTCAACAGAATCTAATTTGTAATGATATTTTGCTGAAAAGTTATCATCATCACAGTTTTCGCTTTCAATAAGTTCAATTAATTGAAGTACAATATCATTTTTCTTACAGAATTTAAACATATCTTTTATTTCATGCTCATTAACGTTTTTCATTAACACCATGTTGATTTTGACTGGATAAAAACCTACTTCAACGCTTTTTAAAATCCCATTTTTTGCAGTACTCAAATAATTCTTTCTAGTAATAAATTCGTAGGTGTCACGGTTTAAAGTATCAAAACTAACATTTACTCTATCTAGTCCAGCATCTTTTAAATCTTTAGCATATTTTTTAAGAAGTATTCCATTTGTTGTCATTGAAATATCTTTAAATCCTATACTGTTTATTTTTGATACAATTTCAACAATATCTTTTCTAATTAACGGCTCTCCTCCCGAAAGCCTTATTTTTCTAACCCCTATTTTTTTAGCTATTTTACATATCCTATAAATTTCATCAGGAGTCATTTCCTGACTAGATGATACCATTCCATCATGATGGCAATAAATACAATTTACATTGCACCGGTTTGTTAGTGTGATTCTCAATGAAAGAATTGGTCTTTCGAATTTGTCTTTAACTACTCTTTGTGGCATAATTTATACTTCCACATTAATTTTAATTTCATTAATTTTGCCTTTATAAAGAGTTTTTATTATTGCATAAACAGTTTCTTTGATGATTCCACTTGTAAATTCATTTATTTTAACATCATTTCCATTAGTTTTAAGTGTAATTTTAGAATTATGCAAATCATCATTTACAATCTCTGTTATTTCAACAGTTATCTCATTAACTCTACCGTATATTTTAATAGACTCGATTAAAGCTTTTATGGAATTTGCTACGATTTCTTTTTCATTAACTTTAAGTTCAATATATTTTTCATTGATTGAAATTTTACAGTTTGTAAATTTTGAATCCAGAATTTCCTGATTATTATCTATTAATAATTCAATTTTGTTAACATCTTCAATATTGTATTCTTCTAGGTTTAATGTACTTATTATTCCTAAAACACTTTTTTTTAAATAATCACTTACAAATCTATTTAATCCAACAACTTTATTGTCAATTGACATATAACTGTGGACTTTATCTAAGTCTTCGGTTTTTAGATTACCTTCACGTATTTCATGTGCAATAACTTCACCGTTATTGAATCCACAATTATTTGCAAATAATGTATCAACAATATCATGTCCTTTTTGCTCTATTAAATCTACAAGCTCATTAATACCCTCTTTTGTAATTGCAAATGAATCAACCTGTTTAATAGTGAATTCATCTACAACGTCACTTGATGATGCAATTTTTGGATATTTATACTTTTTAAATCCTTCAATTACTACAAAATCAATATTGTCCATGTGTTTTATAAGATAGAGTAATCTGTTTAAGTCCATGTCCTGTCTTATATTAAAAAATGTTGTTGAGCCAATACCTACAACGATTTCGGATCCTGCTTGTTTATGCTTCCAAGTATCTGTATTTTTCCTATCCATCTCCATGCTGTGATGTGAGTGTTTTATGGAAGCAACTTTGTATCCCCTAGATGTAAGTTCTTCAATAACCTTTACTGTTAGTGAGGTCTTACCGGTATTTTTTCTGCCAACAATTGATATAATTTTCATTTTATAATCCCTTCTATAACAGATATAAATTTTGTAGTTAATATTAATTATAATTTAATATGTGTAGTTACTACACATTTTAGGTGTGGCTAAAATTTAAAGGCGTTTAAGGCGTCTTTTCAATTTTTTTTAATAATTTTTTAATAATTTTTATTACAAAAATAGCGATATGAAGATAATATAATATCGTAAACTGATTGTTATTTTCTGAATTGATAAAAATCTAATTTGTAATTGGATTATAATTTAATTAATGTTTGTTTTTACTTAAAATAATGCTTATCTGCTATTTTTTTAAATTTTTTTGTGTAGTATTCCCACAGTAATATATAAAGATTGTTAATTTAATCTAGTAGGCAACTATATTTATATACGAATACATATGTGATATCATTACACATGGTGGTTCAAATGCCAAAGCATATTGCATCTGGTTTGAAATATCTGGCTGCGGTCAAATTGAAAGAGGCTGGTGAAAGTCACCAGGCAATTGCTGATGAGTTAGGCGTTGATAGATCAACTGTGTCTCATTATTTGAATGGTAGTAACCTATCGTGGAATTCAATTGATGTTGCACGAACTATAACAGAACTAACTCCTAGGGATTTCCTAATAATGGCCAATGCCGTATTTAAAAATCCAGAACAGAGTCGAAAAATTGTGAATATTTGTAAAATTCATGTTTATGATGCAGATATTGAAGATTCTTGTATTGGTTGCGGCTTATGTGTAAATGTGTGTTCTATGAAAGCTATTAAATTAGAATCATTAAAAGCACATATCAACTCCGTACAATGTTGTGGTTGCCAGCTATGTAAAGATGAATGCCCAACTGATTCAATTAAAATTTTGGAGATTAAATAATGATAAGAAATTTGAAAGAAGTTAATGACAATAACTTTGACATTACAAGGTCAGCGGAGGAAGTGAGAAATTTATCTTTCAAAGACCATGTCTGTATTGGATGTGGAATTTGTGAATCCACTTGTCCTGTTGGTGCTATTTCCTTGAATGAAATTGCTATTGACTCTCGTGTCCAATTATCTAATAATGTATACTTCAGCGGTCACGAAAAAATTGCACAAAACATTCATGAGGAATTTGATGTTCAAAGAATTAGTATCAATGAAGACAAATGTGTATTATGTGGTATGTGTAGTGGATTATGTCCTGTCGATGCATTAGTATTAACCATTGATGGTGTTCCAATTAGTGAAATTGAAGCATATCCTCACTACATTGCATTTTCTGAAATCGATGATGATGAATGTGTATACTGTAAAAAATGTGAAATTGCATGTCCACGTGATGCAATTGCTATTGAAAGAGTATTACCAAACCGTGCAGACTTAGTAACTGGTGAAATTGAAGTTAATAAAGATGAATGTATTTACTGTGGTGTTTGTCAAGAATTATGTCCTGCAGAAGCTATTGTTGTTGACAAAGAAACCGGTAAAGAATCTATTGAAATTGACACTAGTAAATGTGTATACTGTCTCGTATGTAAAAAAGCATGTCCTACTAATGCTATTAAAGCGCTTTGTAGAATTTGTTCATATGGGGAATATGACATTGACCCAGCAAAAGCTGTTATAAAAGGTAACTCTGTTATTGATAGTGAAAGTTGTGTTTACTGTGGTTGGTGTGAAGGTGTCTGCCCAACTGATGCAGCTAAAGTTAAAAAACCATTTGAAGGAACCCTTGAAGTTGACCAAGAAAAATGTCAAGCTTGTGGTGCTTGTATAGATATTTGTAAATGTAATGCATTAGCATTCCCTGTTTCTACTGGTCCGGGTTCAAGGTTAGATCATATTGTTGCACAACCTGATTATTGTATTAAATGTAAAGCATGTGCAAAAGCATGTCCAAATGGTGCTATTACTGTAACAAGAACTGATGTAGATCACACTCCTGTTAATTCAGCAACTTGGATTGATGCATTAAATGCTATTAAAGACTAGGTGATTTGATGGAACTTAAAGTTAATCAAGATAATTGTTTAGGATGCGGAATTTGTGTAATTGCTTGTCCAGTTAATGCTGCTATCAGTCCGGAAAATGCTGGTGGTAGTGGTGCAAAAACCGAAGAAGTAGTTATGATGGTAGAAAATGGGTTTATTAAACTTTTCAGTCCAGATAAATGTGAATTATGTGGAACTTGTCAAATGTTTTGCCCAGTAAATGCTATATGGTTAGAATAGGGGGAATAATTGTGCATTACGCTAATACTTATTTAGAAAAACCAGTAGTACCTGATGTAAAAATTACAGGTGAAGGAAATACAGATGTACTCAAATGTATGTTAAACACTGGATCTGACATCTATCAAGGTGCATGTAAGAAAAGAGGTTCCACTTTAAAAGAAGAATATAAAAACGCTTCTGGAACTTGCTATATGGATCCA
>CACZPT010000083.1 GCA_902783085.1 uncultured Methanobrevibacter sp. | reverse complement strand
ATTAAAGAACATATCAGTTAAATAATTTAACTTGACTATAACTTTAAATATAATAATAGACAAAGTACTCTTTAATCAAAGAAAAACTGGATACAATTAACTATTTTAATAAACAAAAAATAATAAAGACAATTTAACACTAATTATGCAACATCATCCTAATAACTTGAAAATAAAGATAAAAAATTAAAAAATCAACTTGACGACATTGATTCATTTTAATAATTAATTATATGCTGTTAATACATTAGGATATGATGTCATTGGTCTAATGTTAAATTCAGTGTATAAAACTAAAAATGTATCGATTAATTTAATAATATTAAAATCAATTATTTATTATGGAATAATAATTATGGTTTATTTCACTGATTATTTTTGATAGAATGTTCAACACATGTGAAAGAAATAATGTAGTCATATTATTGGATAAAACTGGATTTAATGAAATGTTTCCCCATCTAAAATGTTGAACCAATTATTAAGAAGCTGAAAAGCGGGTATTTGGGTTCACACAGATATGTGATGTTCATTAAGATATTCTTTAGCAATGTGTTGGAAAGTTAAGGATATGACAATATGGATATGAATACAGATCAAGAAGAAACAATAATGGAAAAAATAAAAAAATTGTTTTCGATATCAGAGGATTCGGCATCAAATGATGAGATTCGCACACGTCTGCTGGATGGTGGAAAAGTCACAGGAACAAATATGTGTGTACTTGTATGTGCAATGGTAATTGCTTCTGTGGGTCTCAATATGAGCTCAACTGCAGTGATTATTGGTGCAATGTTGATTTCACCTTTGATGGGAAGTATTCTTGCTTCTGCATATGCAAGTGTATCTGCAGATTATTCGCTACTCCGCAAGCATTTATTGGGTTTCGGAGTTCAAATTTTAATCAGTGTTACTGCGGCCATGATTTATTTCTTTCTCTCTCCGGTTAAAGAGCCAACAGTAGAATTATTGGCAAGAACATCTCCGACTTTTTATGATGTGCTCATTGCCTTTTTTGGTGGACTTGCTGGAATCATCGGACAAACTAGAATAGACAAGACAAATACTGTTATTCCGGGTGTTGCAATTGCAACTGCATTGATGCCACCATTATGCACCTGTGGTTATTCGATTGCAAATGGTAGGTGGGATATGCTCATTGGAGCGGGATATCTGTTTATTATCAATACATATTTCATTTTCCTGTCTGCAAGTATGATTATGAGTATTTTGAAAATTCCTAAAGTGAGGAAATTAACAGAAAAAGAATGGAGAAGGCATCGTCTTAGAATGGTTCGTAATACAATTATAATTGCAATACCTAGTATATTAGCGGTTTATTCGATGATACATTAAGAAAACAGTTTATTTTGATAGATGCTCAAAAATATATATAACTAACTTTATATACTATAAGACATAAATATCATTTAGTAACCAAAAGTAAGTTTAATTAATATCATATAGTTACCAAAATTCATAATTTCACATATAAAATATATGAAAATGGTAAGTATGTGGAAAGATTTACAAAAAGTAAATTTTTTATGAGAGGTGATTTACTTGGCATTTAGAGATTATTTTAAATTTAATAAAGATGAAACTACATTTATTTTTGTTGGAGGAAAAGGGGGAGTTGGAAAAACTTCAGTATCCTCAGCAACAGCTTTATGGTTAGCTAATCAAGGTAAAAAGACTTTAATTGTTTCAACAGACCCGGCACATTCACTTTCAGACTCACTTGAAGTACCTATTGGACATTATCCAAGAGAAATCAAAACCAATTTATTTGCAGTTGAAATTGATCCTGATGAAGCTATGGCTCAAAAACAATCTGCTCTTGAAGCTCAAAAATCCACTAATTCAGATCAAATGGCAGGACTTGATTTTTTAACTGATCAAATGGATTTAGCTTCTGCTTCTCCAGGTGCTGATGAAGCCGCTGCATTTGAAGTATTTTTATCAGTAATGACATCAAACGAATATGATGTTGTTGTATTTGATACTGCACCAACAGGTCACACTTTAAGGTTGTTGTCATTTCCTGATGTAATGGATTCATGGGTTGGTAAAGTAATGATGGCTAAAACTAGATTAGGTTCACTTACTAACTCTTTAAAAGGCATAATACCATTTATGGATGCAGTAGATAATCCTCAGACTACTGAAGATTTAAAAAGAACCAAAGAACAGATTAATCAGGCTAAAGAAGTATTGTCAAATCCTGATAGAACAACATTTAAAATGGTTGTTATTCCTGAAGAAATGTCAATTTATGAATCAGAAAGAGCCTTGGAAGCTTTAGAGAAAAATGATATGACTGTTGATAGTATTATTGTAAATCAAGTCATGCCGGATATTTGTGATTGTGATTTCTGCCATTCAAGACATAAATTACAACAAAAACGTTTAGCTTTAATTGCTCAAAAATTCCAAAATCAAGAAATTGCTCAAGTACCTTTATTTAAAGATGAAGTTAAAGGTCAAGATAAGCTATTTAACCTTGCTGAAATTCTTTATGATGACAAAGACAATGATGAGGTAACTCAGGAAGCTATTCAACTTTAAAAAAATAATAAGTTAAAATAAGTAATTATTTTAACTTTTAAATTCTATTTTTTATTAAAAAACCAATCAACAAACTTGGCTACTAATAATAAGAACAATAATGCAGTAAATATTACGCTACTTTTAGGAAATATTATAATTTCATAAATAAAGAATATTATTGTTAGTATTGCTAAAATTTGAATTATAATATGTTCTTTTTTAAATCCTTCAATAAATCTTTTGATTATTGACATTTAATCACCAATTCCAGTATTGTCGAGGAACATTAAATGGAGTCCAGTTTTCTTCACTAAAATAGTTGTAAGTTTCTGCTTTTGTTAACTTTTTAACTCTTCCTTCACTTATATATGTTGCATTATCACGATTTAGGGAACCATCAGAATTAATTTGAATCCGTATGTAGTCAACACTTCCATCAGTTTGGGGAATATTAAATATTTTTACATTTTGAAATGGTCCTGGCCGTGTAAAAGTTAATAAATCATAAGTGCCATGTAAATCTTCATCATCAACAAAATTTTCTGAATAATAAACTCCAATTGATTGAATTGCTTTTGCTGTTGCTAATAAACTAATAAACACCGCAGATGTACCTCCCAATACTATTCCAAAAACACCTTTTGTTAGTATTGCACCATCAACACTTAATTTTGTCAATGGGTAAATATTATTCCGAATATAAGATAAAATATCATTCCCATTATTTATAATGTCTCTCATACCGTTATTAACAAATTGCACAATGTTTTTTACTACAAAATTAATATTACATGTTCCACAATTTCTATTTACTGTAGCACCTTTATAAGCAAATCCATCTTTAACAACAAGTGGTGTTACTACTCCCGTTTTTAAGTTAACAATAAATGTTGTATTTGTTCCACTTTCATCTATAATAAATAAAGTATCATTATAAAATACAATACTTGCATTAAATGAATCTATTGAGCTAAACATGTTTTCAAATGCACTACATACATCATTATTATTGTTTGTTATAGGTTTAAGACAATATTTCTCAAGTTCTGATAATAAAATCGATGTTGTAAATCTAAACTCAATAATATTACTTTCATCATTGCCAGTTACTAAACGTCCCATATCTGGACTTAAAAGGTGTAGGTACATATTTTTAACATTTGCTCCTCCTAAAAACACCGTGTTATTTTCTCTTTTCCATAATACATCATATTCAATAGCTATTTCATCTGAAACTTTATCACTTAAATACACATTATTTAAAACAGTTAAAAAAAGTGAATATAGACTTTTCATCGCTACATTATTTTTATATTCCGTTTCTTTTAAAATCCAATCATCTATAATTTGATTTGTAACTTTGTCATTAATTATTGCAAATGATTGAACTACATCAAATTCGCTTCCATATAACTCATTTTCACCATAAGTAATTATTTCTTCTTTTTCAAAATCAATACAGTTTGTTGAATTGAATTTCGTTAAAATTTTTTCTTCATTAAGATAACCAACAATATAGTTTCCAAACAGACTAAATGTAACGGATTCATTTGTATTTAAGAATTTAATTTTTTGGCTATTTCCTTTTGTTATTTCATCATAACTTTTATAGTTAAAATCATAAATTGTACCACCATGATATTTTGATAGGGAATATTTCAATCCCATTTCATCAAAATTCATTGTTTTAAAATTAATTTTAGTTATTTCGTTTGAATCTTGAATATAATGGATACTTTCGCTTTTATCAAGATCTTTACTAATCATTACACCAAATTGTTCGATATTATTAGTACAATTATTTCTATAGATTATATGTGTGTAATCTCCTTCATCATATAAAATTATCCCATAACCTTTTAATTTATTGATATCCATATTACTTTGTATTTCACTTCCATTAAATGGTATTAGGTAGGTTTTATACCCAATCACTTGTGTATCATAACCACTAATACTGGCTGATGAAAATAAATAAGTATTGGAATCAATAGTAATTGTAAATATTTGATTTTTTGGCATTTTTATAATTCCATTAATGCCACTTTTTAGTGTGTATGCGCTATTTTCAAAAACATAAGGATAAGTTACATTTACATAATTTGGTATTTTAATTTCATGGCTAAATTCTGTATTTTGAATTTCTTTATCGTTTTGTTTGTTTATTATAATCCAATTTCCAACAGAAAGGCCGTTATGACTCGTTGTTATAATATATTTTCCAGGATTAAGGTTGATATTCAAATATCCAATACCGTTTTCATTTGTTATGCGTGTATAAAAAACTCCATTTATGTTAAATGTTAGTTCTTCGTCTTCTGCAGGATTTCCCTGACCATTTACTAAATTTACTTTAAATTTACTTCCGTCTTTATAAGACATTGTAAGATTATTTGTATAAATTGTTGAAAGTATTGTAATATTGTTTGATACAGCACAATCGTCATAGTATACAGTTATTATATATTTTCCAGGTTCTAAATTTAAATTAAGACTAACTATACCATACATATCACTTTGTCTTGTGTAAAATACTCCATTTATATTAAATCGTGCAGATTCACCAGATCCTGCTGTTTTTCCATCTTTTGAAAGTAGTTTTGCACTATATTTACTAGCGTTTCTGTAGTATTTTATAACATCCCTATTTTCTGTTATACTTGGAAGTACAGTTATGAGATTGCTTTTCATTTCATCAGTTTGGGGGTTATACGCTGTTAAAATGTATTGGCCTTGATTTAAATTTATATTAAGTTTACACATTCCATTATCATTTGTTTGTCTATCGTAGAAAACTCCATTGATATTGTATGTTATCATTGTGTTTTTTAAGGCATCTCCATTTTTATTTAAAAATTTTGCCCAATATTGAGTCGAATTTTTATAGATTTTAACAACATCACTAGCTTCTATCGTACTTTTAATAATTATCGTGTTATTGTTTGTTATTTCTAAATATTTTGTTGTTATGTTATAATTTCCAGGATTTAATCTTAAAGAAATTGATGCTTGACCGGATTCATCACTAAATCTATTATATGATATTCCATTAATAATAAACTCAACTGAAGCATTCTTTATAGCTCCTTGATTATCACTTAAATTTGCTTTAAAATGCGTCCCATCATTATAAAACATATCCACATCTTGAGTGTTTATTTGAATATTACTTATTTCAGAAGATAATGTTTTATTTTCAATTTCAGCAGCGGATACAGTTCCGATTAAAAAAATAGTTAAGAAAATAAAACATATAAGATATATTTTTTTAATCATAGTAATCACCATTTCGTTAATTTTTCAAAATTAACATGAAAACTATGATTGTGAACTTATAAAGTTTTTAATTAAAAAATTAAAAGGAAATTCTTTATTAAAGTGAATTTGCACCATCAATTTTTATCTTCTATTACCATAATACACATATAAGTAAATTCGCTTTCAGCAACATGTTCTAGTGAAGTTGAAACAATTTTTTCATCATCATATGAAAGTCTCTCACAAACTGTAACAGGTCTTGTTTTTTCAACTCCATTATCAAGTAAAAACTGTGCCATATCCTTAACTTTTCTTGATGGAAGTGCTATAGTGACTTTACCATTATCAATGACTTTTAAAATATCTTCAATATTTTCTCGACCATGAAAAGTCATAATATTTGCACTATCCCATTGGATGTGGTTTTTAGCAGCAGCTAGTTGAAGAGAACTAATTCCAGGTATTACTTCGATATTTTCATGTGGAAATCCTTTTTCAGTTGAAATTCTTAAAACTGTATTTAAAACACCTGAAAAACCCGGATCCCCGGTAGATAATATTGAAACTACATTATCATCAATAGCTAATTCAACACCTTCTTTTAACTTATCAACTAAGTCTTTAACATTAAAAGCAATTGTATTTTGAACATCACTAAATAATTCAATAGCTCTTGAGCTTCCAACAGTGTAATCACTGCTTTTTACAGTTTCAATAGATTTAATAGTTAAATATTCTTTAGCTCCAGGTCCAATTCCAACAATATATATTTTTCCAGCCATTTTAATCATCAATTTTAAATAATCATTAATTATTGATATATCTGTTATTAATGTTAAAGTTACTTAGTTCTTTTTTATAAATTTTGATCATTGACTTTTAGATTATTCATTTCACTTTTTAAAAAATTATAAATGGATTTTGAACCAATTAATTCCCCAGGATTTTTCCATTCTGAAGGATATATAATAAATGGTCTTGTCTGACTTCCTCCAAGACCTCCATGACTTCCTATTAATTCTTCAAAAGCACATATTTCATCACTTTCAGGATTGTAAAAGCTATTTACAAGAATATCTGGCATATTGTTAAAGGTGTCATGTCTTTTAATGTGTTTTGCGGCATTTTTTCCAAAATTTTTCAGAGGATTTGTTCCAACAATTTCATCAGTATTTAGATAATAAATTCCATCTTGTCCAATAACCATAGGGCCATTTGTAAAGGAATCTACTACAATAAAACCAATACCATCATGTTTTACAAGTCCCGGAATTAAATTTGGAAACATCAAGATTATTTCTTCATATTTTAGTCGTTTTTTCCATTGGGTTAGATAGATTAAACCTAAATTTCCAGAGCCTAAAACTATTAATTCCGAATTTTTTGCTTTTTTCGTTGTTAATTGATTACTTTTATGTTTTCTTATATAATCTAAATTACTCGTATACTTTTTTCTAAATTCATCTATATTTTCATAGTGTATTAGTTCTTTAAAACTTTGTATTTTTGTATTTTGTGAAAAAAAGTCAGTATTTTTAATTTCATCAACTTTTTCGATAATTGTTTCAATTTGTTTGTTTTGAGTGACATATGCATCACGAAAATGATCTTGAATCTCTTTTTTATCATAAACTTTCATATCTTCAGGCAATAAGCTTCTTACATAATTTGCAAGTGTTATTTTATATTTTTGTTTAAATGTTGCTCCATTTCCTTGACCATGATCGGATAATATGACGAATTTATAATCTCTATTGCTTAATTTCTCAGCTTTTTTTATTCGTTTAAACTGTAAATCAATTTTTTTCAATACATTCCATACATCTTCATCTTCTACTCCTGAATGGTGAGCTACTTCATCATATCCAACATAACTTAAATATGCAGAATTCATATCTCCTTTTAAAATACTTCCGATTAATGCATTTGTAGCTACTTCACGTAATAACACATTAGCTCCAGCTCTTATTGTTGCATATATTAGATTTCTTCTAAGTCTTGGTTTAATATCTTTGATTTCATGCATTAATTGTGATTTTATTTCAACGAGTATTTCCCATAAAAATAATATGAAAATCCTTTGGAAACTATATGCCTCTAAAAATACAACATCTAATGATTGATTATATCTATTTTTAAATATTTTAAATCTTGATGAGGTTAAAACGGGATTAGGACTATCTCCAGTAAACATATTTGTTATACTAACACCATTATCACTAAGAAGTCCATTTCCATCCGATATTCTACTTTCAATAATCGGGGCATGATCTAATTTTCCTGAAACCATTATTTTATTGTTATTTTTCTTTTCAACCCATCTATATGCAACAATATCTCTATTATTCCCATGTAATATTCCTGCCTGGCTTGCGCCGGTTTGTGATGACAAATCGGTTTCCCATTCTTTTAGAGTATGTGTTTTTCCAATCCAGTTTTTAATAGTCGGCATTAAATTTTTATCAATGGCTTTTTTTAAAACATTTAGTGATAAACCATCAATTTCAAGTATTATTAATCCTGGAGACATTTGTTTATGGGGTTTTTTTTCTTTTAAAACATAATCTGAAATTTTTTTTATATAATTGTCATAATAATCAACATTTGTAATATTTGAAACAAATGTTGTAGCAATTGACATGGCTAATGGAACTAGAAAAGATGCATTCATTCCAATTGAAACATGTGGGATATAGTAAGAAACACAATAGAAAAGTAAAGAATAAATGAAAATAGCTCCAATACCAAAAGTCAAAATCATGAATTTTATTAAAAATCTTCTTAGTATTGGCCAAAATAATGAATTAGCAATAAAAATACTGATTACTATAATTATTGCATTATACCAAGGACCTAATGTAAAATCATTAAGTATAAATGCCATTCCAATTAACACTAACACATCAGTTATTAAAAGCAATAATATGGTTATAATTGATTTTAGGGAGTTTATAATATTCATTTTATTTATTATTCATTATCCAAATAAACACTAGTTTATTTAAAGGATTTAGTTAAAATAATTGTTTTTCTTATACATTAATAAGGTCATGAAACTATTTATATTTTAAAATTTAAATATTAAGTTGTTATTAATTTTAATGTGATAATTATGCTTCAAATTGCAGTTACAGGAAAACCAAATGTGGGAAAATCATCTTTTTTCAATTCAGCAACTTCATCAGCTGTTGAAATGGCGAATTATCCTTTCACAACGATTGATGCTAATAAAGCAGTTGCACATGTTGTTAAAGATTGTCCATGTAAAGAATTAGGTGTTACATGTAATCCAAGAAATTCTATTTGTGTTGATGGAAAAAGATTACTTCCTATTGAATTAATTGATGTTGCAGGTCTTGTTCCTGGAGCACATGAAGGAAAAGGATTAGGTAATAAGTTTTTAGACGATTTAATGCAAGCTAAAGTATTCATACATGTTATTGATGCTTCGGGTTCAACAGATATTGAAGGACAACCTGTTGAAGCCGGAAGTCATGACCCTTTAGAAGATATTGAATTTTTAGAAGAAGAAATAGTAATGTGGATGTATGGAATTTTAAGCAGAAATTGGGTTAGATTAATAAGAAAAGTCGGTGCTGAGCATTTAGATATTTCAAAAGTATTATTCGACCAATTATCCGGTACTGGAATAGCTATTGAAGATATTATAGAAGCTAAAAGAAACATCGAACCGGATTATAATAAATGGGAAGAAGAGGATTTGATCGAATTAACAAGAAATATCTTAAAAATAGCTAAACCAATGATGATTGTAGCTAATAAAGCAGATTTGCCAACTTCAGAGGATAATATTAAAAGAATTAGAGAAAAATATCCTAATGTAATTCCAACATCAGCTGAATCTGAAATTGCTTTGGTTCGAGCAGCAGAAGCTGGTTTAATAAGTTATCTTCCAGGTGATGACCATTTTGATATCTTAAAAGCTGATGAATTAAATGAAAATCAACTAAAGGCATTGGAATATATTCAAACTAATATTTTAGATAAATATGGGAGTACTGGTGTTCAGGATGCTATAAATTACGGTATTTTTGAGTTATTAAACAATATTGTTGTTTATCCTGTTCAAGATGAACATAAATACACAGACCAAAAGGGTAATGTCTTACCTGACGGATTTCTAGTTCCAAATGGTTCAACACCTCGCGAATTAGCATATATTGTTCACTCAGATATTGGGGATAAATTCATGCATGCAGTTGATGCAAGATCAAATATGCGTGTAGCTAGTGATTATGAACTGAAAGATGGAGATATTATTAGTATTATAACAAGAGGATAATTTCCTCTTTTTTTGATTTTTATGAATCCTTACTTAACTAATGATTTAAAACCTAGCGAATTTAAAGATTATTATTTTTTAAAAGAAGAATTAAAAGAATTTTGTAGAAAAGAAGGATTAAAAGTAAGTGGAAGTAAAGGTGATTTAGAAAAAAGAATCATTCATTACTTATCTACTGGTGAAGAATTAACCAAAAATATATCTAAACAGAATTTCCATGAAAATCCCCATGAAATCACTTTAGATTCCAGGCTTGGTGAGAATTTTAAGTGCACTGAAGATAAAAGAGAATTTTTTATAAATGAAATCGGACCTAACTTTAAATTTAAAGTTAATTTTCAAAAATGGATAAAATCTAATCCAGATAAAACTTACATGGATGCAATTAATGCATATTTTGAAATTCAAAATTCAAAAGAAAAAACAAAATTAGGTAAACAATTTCAATATAATCAATACATTCGAGATTTCTTTGAAAATAATAATGATAAATCATTAGATGATGCAATTAAATGTTGGAAATATAAAAAAAGTTTAAAAGGACACAACCGTTATGAAAAGAGTGATTTGGAGATATTATAATGAAAAAAGTTAAAATTACAGTCATGAGAAAAGTCAGGCATGATGATTTAATCGAAGAATATGAAAATCCACTAGAACATGAATGTGATGTGGAAGTTGGGGATGTTTTTATTGCTAATGGATGGCTTAAACCTGATAATTTTTGTGATAGTGCATGGGAAAGCCTGTCACCTTTTGTATTAGCACTAGCTAATGGTGCTAGTGATTTTTATGATGGTTGGATGAAAAATAAAAAGTCTGCCATGATATCCTGTAATGATGGTTTTCGTCCGGTTAGCTTCTTATTAGAAACACTAGATGATGATGCAGATTAATTTGGGCAAAGCTATTTTTTACATTATTATACTATAATTTATTTAAAAATAAAAAATGAAATAAAGGTTTATTAATATTTTAATATGTCATGTTAAATGCATCATAAGCCGCATATAAAGAAATTAAAAGACTTATAATATAATAAATCCATAGTCTAAATACGAAAAATACAAGAGTTCCCACAATTACTGCGACTATGAAAAATACAATACCTTTTTTAATATCTCCAGCATAAGCTTGACCTAAACCTGGAATTAAAAATGATAATATTGCAGCTAGAATAGCACTCGCCATATAATTCCCCTCCATTTAATTAGTTACTATTATTTATAGTTATCTTAATTTATAAAGGTGTTTGCTTTGGATAAATTGGCTTTGTCATTTTGTTAGTTGGGATTTTATGTTTTTCATCCAGCCATTTTTTCTGTTGTATATCTGATTAAATACTCCTTTTTCTGTTCTGTATCGTTTTTTCTCTGCTTTTGGTAGTGTCGCGTGGAAGTACATTTCAGAATCAT
>CACZPT010000082.1 GCA_902783085.1 uncultured Methanobrevibacter sp. | reverse complement strand
TATGTTATGTGTGGGGTTATAGTGTAACCAGGCATCATCTGGGACTCCAGTTGTCTTTGAAGAAATATGCGCGTAACTGAACAGTACATCCGTTGTGATGATCAATTGGAGTGCTGAGACAAGAGAAATCCCAGGATCGGGGTTCAAATCCCTGTGACCCCATTTTATCATATCTTTTTTTAAATACAAACTTTTAATAGTATATTTTAACAATATCTATTTTTATGAATTCTAATGATATTTTATTTATTCCAGGTTATAATATGGATTCTAATTGTTATTTGATTGGAGACATGTTGGTTGATACTGGGGCGGGGTTTAATGAAGATTATCTGATTTCTCAAATTGAAAATCATGGCTTGAAAAGAGAGGATATTAAAACTGTGGTTAATACTCATTGCCATTTTGATCATATTGGTGGTAATCACTTTTTTGAAAATGCTGAAATAGCTATTCATGAATTGGATGCAATTTCTTTAAGAAATAAAGATAATTTAGGTACTAGTTTTGAAATCACTAATTCTAAAGTTGATATTGAATTATCTGAAGGGGATAAAATTAATGGATTTGAGGTAATCCATACTCCCGGCCACACTAATGGTGGAATTTGTTTATGGGATGGTGTTAATTTAATTTCTGGAGATACCGTTTTTGCTGGTGGTGGTGTTGGAAGATTTGATATTGGTGGTAATTTCGATGATTTAAAGCAATCTGTTGAAAGATTAACTCGTCTTGATGTAGTTAATTTACTTCCGGGTCATGGTCCAATAGTTGAAAATAGGGGAAAAGAAAATATAATGTTGTCTTATTCCCGGTTTTAATTTTCGAATTTTTTAGCTACTTTTCCAAAAGATCCCCTTTTAACTAAAACGGAGACTTTTTCTCCACGTGCGATAATATTATCTTTTTGTGGGATAACTAATTTACCGTTAGGGTAAGTAGCTATTATAATATAATCTTTGGTAGGTGATATTTCTTCTATACGTTTTCCAACAAGTTTACTGTTGGTTATTGTCATATCTAATATTTCTGCATCACCTTCTCCTATTGTAATTAAATCTGCAACATTTGGTCTTGTTACTAGTTTTTCTAAAAATCCTGCGGCTGTTATCTCTGGACTTATTACATTATCTATTCCAACAGCTTTAAATGCTTCTTCGTGGTCAGGATTACTTACACGTGCAATAATATTAGGTACATTGTATTTTTTAACTAAAATACACGATAGAAGATTTGCTTCATCATTTCCGGTTGTTGCAATAAAAAAGTCCGCATCTTCAATATTTGTTTCTTCAAGTAATTTGGAATTAGTACCGTTTCCACAAATAACTAATGCATCTAATTCTGCTGCAACTTCAGCACATAATGATTCATTTCCATCAATTAATGTAATGTCGTAACCATCATCAATAAGTAAGTTTGCAAGAGATAATCCTACACGACCTCCGCCCATAATTATAACATACATTTAATTCACATCCTAATGAATTATTGTATTTTTAAACATTATAAATTTTATCTTTTGAAAACTTCAAAAACAGACCTTAATGTAATCAGTACTGGATATATTTCTAATCTTCCAGCCCACATATTGAAAATACCGACGATTTTTATAGGTAGTTCACAGGTTGTAATTTGGCCAAGGTCTAAACCAACATTTCCTTGTATTGATATTGTATCAAACAGACTTTTGAATGGGTCATGACCATAAAAACAGAACAATGTCCATGTGAATAAGATGAATATGATATAAAGGGTTATGTAGGTTCCTGTCTGGGCAACTACTTTTTCAGAGATTTTTTGACCTGAAATTTGTAATGGAACAACTCTGCCTTCTGGGGATAATATTTCTCTTAAATGTTTATATATTCCTTTAAAAAAGGTTATAATACGGAATAATTTGATTGCACCTACTGTTGAACCACTACTTCCACCAATTATCATGAATATCATTAGTATTATCATAATGAATGATGGCCAAGTCATCATCACGGCAGGTCCTTGAACACTTGCGCCGGTTGTTGTAATTGCTGATACAATGGTAAACAATAGTTCCATTGGAACAATATTTGTCATGCAATATAAAATTATTGTAGAAATAGCTATTAAACTAATCATTACTTTAAACTGCAAGTCATGAATTAAAGATTTTCCACGGGTTTTAATAACTTTGTAATGTACTAAAAAGCTTGTAGCTCCCAGTATCATTAATACTATTGTAATAAAGTAAATTACATTGTTGTGGTAAAATCCGATATTTGCATTTTTAATACTCATTCCACCGGTGGATATGATACTGAAAGTATTACACACAGAATCAAAAATTGGCATTCCGGCAAGCAAATATAAAATCATTCCTGCAGCAGTATAAATTAAATAAATTTTGATGGTTTGTTTGAGTGTAGCTTTAATACTTGGTTTAATACGTTCTTCACGGGCTTCAGATTGATATAATTTTGCAGATGTAGTTCCGGGTCTTGTTAAAATCCCGATTATCATAACAACAACTCCAAGTCCACCAACCCATTGTTGAAATGATCTAAAAAATAGAATGCTGTGGGGTAGAATTTCAACATTATGATACATTGTAACTCCGCTTCCGGTTAAGGCGGACATACTTTCAAATATACTGTCAATAATATTTAATCCAGTTATAAAATACAATGCTAGTCCACAGATTATGCTGGCCCATAACCAAGCTAGAGAAGAGATAATCATCCCATGCTTTAATTTTATTTTATTATTTGAATATTTATTTAAACATTGTTTGAGAATTAGTCCAATTCCAATTGATATCAAACCGGGGATGATGAATCCTACAATATTAAATTCGAGATATATTAAGTCAAAAGCTATTGGAATTAAACATAATACGCCGACCCCAATCATAAGCATACCGAGGTTTCTAGCAATAACTAATAAATCTGTTTTATTTATATATCTCATTGTGTAATAACTTTGGATAAATAGATATATATATTTTTAAGTAATAAAATAATAACAATGAATCCGGTGAAATCATGGATAAGAAGTCTTTGATATTTCTACTTATCAGTATTCTAATATTATTTGCAATGCTTTATTTTATAGGAATAGATTCTGTAATTGATGCATTACAAATGGCTAATTCAGGTTTACTATTATTTACTGTTGCCATTGAATTATTTGTATTTTATTTATATGCTCTAAGGTGGAAAATAATTAATAATATTGCTGATATCAATGCCAGTATATTCAAATTATTTCCCATGACACTGGTTGGTTTAGCAATTAATAATATTACTCCATCAGGTCGTGGTGGTGGAGAGCCTGTTAGAGCTTATATTTTATCTAAAGAAAAAAATTATCCTATGGAAGAAACTTTTGCAGCTGTTGTTGCTGATAGGGCTTTGGATACTTTTCCTTTTGTATTTTTAGCAGTCATAACTATTATTGGTGTGAGTTTTTATTTTAATTTTGATTTATGGCTTATTGTCGTAATGATTATTTCAGTAATTGTTATTGTTGCAATTCTTATTTTAATTATTTATATGTCTGTCAATCTGGATTTCGGTAAAAGGGTTGAAAATTGGATTATTGGTCTTGTTAGAAGATTTTACAAAAAGAATTCTGAAGAGCTAGAAAATAAGATTCATAATGTTATTAGAGGATTTCAATCTACAATGAAAAATCTTATTTTAAATAAAAAAATGTTATTATATGCTCTTCCTTTATCGTTTGTCATATGGTTTTTTGAAATATTTAGAGTTTATATTGTTTTTTTAGCATTTGGTGCTAATATCAGTCCAATTATCATTGGTGAGGTGTTTATTATGGCTTCACTTGTCGGTATGATTCCTCTTCTTCCTGGAGGACTTGGCGCTGTTGATAGTATAATGATAGTATTTTATGCAGTAGCTGGTATATCAACATCTATTTCTGCAGCAGCTACAGTTATTGAACGTTTAATCTCATTTTGGATGCCTACAATATTGGGTATGGTAATTTTACCGCATTATGGGTCTTCAGCATTGGATAATATATCATTTGGTTCAAATTCAAAAGAAATTCCTGAAGAAAGTAAAAACGAATCAGATGATAAATAGAAAACTTTATTTTATTTTATTATAGATAATTTATTATAGCAAAAAATTAATTTTTTGTATTATATAATTGGTGAAATTATGGAAATTAACGGTGTAGATATTAAAGATAATTATGCAGAAGGTTTCGGAATTAAAGTAACTAGAATTTTAGTTACTGCAGCAACTGAAGAATTAGCAAAAATCGCAGCTACTGAAGCTACTGGTTACGGAACTTCTGTTATTGGATGTCCTGCAGAAGCAGGTATTGACTGTTTTGTACCTGCAGAAAACACTCCTGATGGAAGACCAGGTTATATCATCATGATTTGTCAAGGTGGTAAAAAAGCACTTGATCATGAATTAATGGAAAGAATTGGTATGTGTATTTTAACTGCACCAACTGCAGCTGCATTCAATGCACTTGAATCTGAAGATACTTTAAACACTGGAGCTAAATTAAAATTCTTCGGTGATGGATTTGAAGAAAAATGCGAAATCGATGGTAGAAACATGTTTTCCATCCCAATCATGTCTGGTGACTTTTTAGTAGAATCTGACTTTGGTTACAAAGATGGGGTAGCTGGAGGAAACTTCTTTATTTTAGCTAAAGATCAAATGACTGGTGTAGAAGCTGCTCAAGCAGCTGTTGCAGCAATATCTGAAGTTGAAGGTGTAATCACTCCATTCCCTGGTGGTATGGTTGCTTCCGGTTCTAAAGTTGGATCTAACAAATACTCAAAATTCTTAAATGCATCAACCAATGAAAAAATGTGTGTAACTTTAAAAGATAAAGTTGACTCAAACATCAGAGACGATGCTGATGGTGTATTCGAAATTGTTATCGATGGTGTTGATGAAGCATCAGTAAAAGCTGCTATGAAAGCAGGTATTGAAGCTGCTTGTGGTGTTGACGGAGTACTTGAAATTGATGCAGGTAACTTTGGCGGAAACTTAGGAGCTTACAAAATCCAATTACAAGAATTATTCTAGAGAATTAATATTCTCTATTCCTTTCTTTTTTTTTGTTAATTCAGCTATTTTTGTATTATCTAAATTTGTACCAATTATTGTTACATATTTTTCTAAATTGTTTATTAATTTTTCAAATGTTTTTTTTTATTGGGACCTGAAATTAAATGTGAATGTATATTTATGGGAATATATTAAAATTAATTTATGGTGATTAAATGGATCCAATAGATATGATGGTCAGTGATGCAAATTGTGAATATTTGGGTTTATCAAGATTATGCTTAATGGAATCTGCCGGTAAATCTCTTGGTGATGAAGTAGCTAAAATTGCAGTTTTTACATTTGCCAAACCCGTTAAAATTGTAATGTTTACTGGCTCTGGTGGAAATGGTGGTGATGTATTTGTTGCAGCACGTTATTTGCTAAATAGGGGTTATGATGTTGATATTTATATGTTAAAAGAGAATATCCACTCTCCTGAAGCTAAAACAAATTATGAAATCTTAAAAAATATGAAACCTAGATTATCAAGGCTCAAAATCCACAATTTAAATTCAATAGATGCAATCAATAATTGCGAAATATCTTCAGCTGATGATGATTTTATTATTGTTGATGGAATTTTAGGAACTGGAATTAAAGGAAATCTTCAAACAAATATTAAACGGGCAATTGAAATAATCAATGAATCCAGCGGCCTTAAAATCAGTGTTGATGTACCTTCAGGAATGGATCCATTAACTGGTAATATTGACGATATTGCAGTAATACCGGATTATACTATTAGTTTTCATAAAATCAAAACTGGTGTAAGAAATGCTGATGAAGAACTTGTTGGGGGGCTTGTAACTGCTGATATTGGTATTCCTCTAGAAGCCGAATATTTTGTTAATTATGGGGATTTTTTAAGATTTAAACAAAGGAATGTGTCTTCTCATAAAGGAAATAACGGTTCTATTTTAATCATAGGTGGAAGTGTTGATTATCATGGAGCACCAGCTATTTCAGGAATGGCTGCTTTAGGTGCGGGGGTTGATTTAGTTTATATTGCAACACCCGAAGTTGCTTCTATTCCAATCAAGTCCGCATCTCCAGATTTAATTGTAAAACCTCTTGAAGGCGAATATTTATCTTTAAATCATCTTGACGAAATTCTTGAATTAACAGATAAGGTTGATGCTGTATTGCTGGGTCCGGGTTCTGTAATAAGTGATGAAACATCAAAATTGTTTAATATATTAGTAACGAAAATTAAAAAACCTTTAGTTTTGGATGCAGATAGTTTAAAACAAGTTGATTTATCATTAATTAAAAATAAGGAAAATATTATATTAACTCCGCATTTGGCTGAGTTTAAATCATTTTTTAAAGTTGATAATTTAAAACTTGATTTAGATAGTTATGATTTCACAAAAGTTGATGAAAACATCACTTCTTTTCAAAAAATCACTAGAAATATTAAAGGGACAGTTGTCATTAAAGGCCAAAATGATTTAATATTGTCTGGAAATAAATTTAGAATTAATAAAACTGGCAATGCAGGTATGACTGTTGGTGGAACTGGTGATGCATTAGCAGGTATAATTACGGCTCTTTTATCACAGGGTCTAAGTCCATTTGATAGTGCTTGTTTGGGTGTTTTTATTAATGGTCTTGCAGGAGATATGGCTTTTGAAAAATCAGGTGTTGGTTTTTCAGCTAGTGATTTAGTTTCATATATTGGAAATGTGATTAAAGATGGATTATGTTAAAGGTATTTTCAAAAATAGGCCTAATAGATTCATTGCTGAAGTTGAAGTTGAAAATAGTTTGGAAATAGCTCATGTGCCAAATACTGGACGTTGTAAAGAACTGTTAGTTGAAAATGCAGTTGTTTGGCTTAAACCATCTAATAATCCAAATAGAAAAACAAAGTTCAGTCTGCATTTTGTTGAAAACCGTGGAGTGTTGGTATCACTTTATTCTCAAGAAGCTAATAGTATTGTATATGATTCAATCATTAATGGTGAAATTAAGGAACTTTCTGGTTATTCTTATCATCAAAGAGAAAAAACAGTTGATAACTCAAGAATAGATATATATTTAGCTAATCAAGAAGATGATTGTTGTGGGATGAACTTTTTAGTTAATCCATGTTATGTTGAAGTTAAGGGCGTTACTTTAATCATTGACAATGAAGCAAGATTTCCCGATGCCCCAACACAAAGAGGATCAAAACACTTAAAAGAATTAATCAAACTTAAAAAAGAAGGTAATCGTTGTGTTGTATTTTTTTTAATCCAACATCCTTTAGGTAAGTATTTTAGGCCTAATTGGGAAAATGACCCTCTGTTTTCAAAAACATTAAATGAAGCTTATGAAAATGGGGTTGAAATATTAGTTTATAGGTGCGATAATCAACTTAATGGCATTAAATTAATTCAAGAGTCTTTAAAATTTGATTTATCTGATTTTAGATAAGGTTTCACCAATAGCATCATTAATAACTAAACTAGCTACATTATCATATGGTGTTTCACTTTTGTTAATTAAAACAAGATTATCACCATTAAAATAGTTAATTAAACCTGCAGCAGGATAAACAACAAGTGAAGTGCCTCCAATAATCAGTGTATCTGCATTTCGAATATAATCATTTGAAAAATTTAAAATTCCATTATTTAATGGCTCTTCGTATAAAACAACATCAGGTTTAATAATTCCGCCACATTCGCATCTTGGAATTCCATCTTCAGATAAAATATAATCTAAATCATATGATTTTCCACATATTTGACAGTAATTTCTATGTATACTTCCGTGAAGCTCTAAAACATTTTCACTTCCTGCTTTCTGATGAAGTCCATCAATATTTTGAGTAATAATGGCTTTTATTTTTCCTCTTCTTTCAAGTTCAGCTAGTTTAAAATGGGCAGGATTAGGTTTTGCATCTGGAAAGATAAGATTTTTCTTATAATAATTAAAAAATTCTTCTGTATGTTCTAAATAGTAAGTATGTGATACCAATACTTCTGGAGTTTCACCATATTCTTCTAAAGTTTTAAATAGTCCAGATTCACTTCTAAAGTCAGGTATATTACTTTCGGTTGATACTCCGGCGCCTCCAAAAAATACAATATTGTCTGAAGAGTCAATTATTTTTTGTAATTGGTTAATTTTTGTCATTGTAAGTTTATTTACTTTTAATTATATAAATGCTAAAAAATAGTAAAGGGATAGCTATTTAAGCTATCTGTTTAATTTTTGGTAATTTGCAGCTTGTAAACCATGGTATTTAATCATACCTTCAACTTCCCTTTGGTCAGTATCCTTATCTTCAAATGTGATTTGTTCGATACTGTGTAAGCTGAAAGGTGATTTTCTAACTAATGGTTGAATTGAGCCTTTAAAGAGTTTCATTACTACTTCACCACTAACTCTTTGTTGCATATTGTCAATAGCTTGGTCTAAATCTTCTCTTAAAGGTTCTTGCCATAATGCTCTGTATACT
>CACZPT010000081.1 GCA_902783085.1 uncultured Methanobrevibacter sp. | reverse complement strand
TTTTTATTTTATGATATTCGATTACATTTTTTTCAATCCATCTTAAATCATCAATTTTAATTTTATTTAGTGCTCCTTCATATGTTCGATATATTCTTTTTATTTTTCCTGGAAAAGTCACTTTGAAAAATAACTCTACCAGATTGTTTGTTTTTGGAATGTTTCGGTCTTTGACCTGTTCCAATACTCTGTCAATTTTTTTATCTAATTTTTTAACATAATCTTTAATCACGTCAGGCAATTCTTCGAGTTTTTCCTTTAACTCGTTGAAATGTTTCATTGCAGTTTTTAACGTTTTTGCTTTGAATATTTTTTGTATTTTCTTCTTATAATATAGTAGTTCTTTGATTTCTGCTTTTATTTTTCGTTTAGTTTCATTATTTTGCCGTATTTCTCGATTTAGTTTTTTGCGTTTATCTGAATTTTTTTTAGCTTTTACATCCGTATTTTTCTTTCTGCCCCTTTTGAGTGGTTGTTCGTTTTTTAATTCTTCTATTTTCTCACGTTTTTTCTCATTTTGTTCTGTAAGTGAATTTATCTTATTGTTTTTTCTATGCAATATGGGGTTTAGGTCAGTCATTAGGTTGTGCATTAAATGGAATGTGCATAATTGATGTTTGGCATTTAACTTTTTAATTATTTCTCTATATGAACTATGGCCATCAGTTATTATGGTATCTAGTTTTATTCCTTTTGTAGATTCTTTGAGGAATTTTTCGATATATTCTTTATCGAATTGATATTTGGGAATAAGTTCATCGTTGATTATCATTCTCGTATGTGCATCAATTAGCGTTAATCTTACGTAGATTTCCTTATTAATTTTAATAAATTCCTCGTCATAGTTGTAATAGCCACTAGGAGTTATATTTAATTTTTTAATTTATTTCATTAATGTTTTTTCTTTGTCAATAAGGTATAATGGAGTAATTGTTTTTTCAGTTAAGTATATGCTTTGTCTTGATATATTAATGTCATTTTCAAGGTTTATTATTTCTGATTTGGCTCCATAAGATAGGTATGTAATTTGACTGTATTTTAATCCTAGTTGCTTTATTTTTCGAGAGTAATTGCAGAATTTATCTATATATTCGTTCCAGAGTGTTGTGAAGTATTTTGTACGATTTTTCGACTGATATTTATAGGTTTGTTTTTTGACCCAATATTTGTTGTTAAGTTTAAAATCAACACATCCATTTTTAGTGTGTGTTTCCACAAATAATGGATCATATTCTCTATGATCAAAAATAGTGATTTTTAATTCAAAACCAAATAATTTTCCGATTTCTATGAATTTTTCAACCAATTCGGGAGGCACAATGTTACTAATCAACAAGTCATTTTTTTCTGCAATAATGCAATAATTTATAAAGTCTTCAAAACATAGTATAACTGTAGGTTGTTTGTTATTTCGGTTCATATTATATAATATCAACCTACAACTTTATAAAACTTCCTAAACCTACTGAATTTAGCCATTAAAACTTAAATAGAGTTATATAATTTAATTGCTTGATATACATCAAATATATATCAAAACAACTATTTTTATTCTTTGATTAATTAAATTAAAAGTTGGACTAATATTATAACAATTGTTATAATTGTGTGTGTTTTAATTAATGCATCAGCATTGTTTAATTAAATGAGAATGTCATTCAATTTACTCAATTTTGAAAATTATAATCTGACAGTTATTTAAATTTAAATTGAATAAAAAATAAAGTGATATTGATTAAATAAAATTAATTTTATCAGTTGAATTTTTTACACTAACGATCAGTCTTTAGTATATGATTATCACTTCATCATAATTGTATCAACACCCAATCAACGACAGAAATATTTTAATAAATTAAAATATTCACATCAAAAAAAGGTGTATTTTGATGAAAGATATTATTACAATGCAATAACACTATTAAATACATTTACAACAGTATTAGAAGTTCCAGACGAACAAACTGCTTTTGAAGTGATGAGACTTCAGGCAAAAAAATGCATTGAAAATAAGCACATATATAAACATCTTAAAGGAAAAACCAATAACCCCTCTTTTAACCTGCTAATAAACATTAAACATGTTGATGAAAATCTGGCCAATGAAATAGTAACCCGATTCAAACTGTACAGCTTTTCTGATTTACTCAAATTAACACAAGAAGATTTATTAGAAATCACACAAGTGAATATGAAAATAGCTGATTTAATTATAAAATCGATAAAATCATTTTGATTTAGAAAATGCTTAACTTTGAAATAACATCAACAGATACATTATAATTTATCAAAAATATAATGCATTGAGGAAATTACACCAAACATACCCAATATACGTTTAATTGGATATCTCTGAATTAAATGCAGCTAAATCATCAATAAGTCATGCACATCATCATGATCCCTTATTGTGAAAATATTTTTAACTCTTCAGTTGAAACATTTAAGAAATTATCAATTCTTCAGATAAAGTTTCTATATTGAATCTCTCTTAATTTTTCATCTTGTGTATCCACATACATAGGATGACCTCCCGTATCACATACCATATAACCCCTGCATTTAAGATTATTCAAACTGTAATCCACTGCAATTATTGATGCTAAGCAGGTCATCACAAGTTTATGTGGATAACTGCTTTGCTATTTACTGATGCCCAGACTCTTCAATAATGCACCAGTATCTTTTTAATTTTGTTTTTTATTTCCGAATTCAATGATGAATTGAAAAAATGCAATTCAAAAAAAAACATCCTCATTTATTTTTTGAAATTAAATAATGAACAATAATAAGGATTAAATTCTCTTTACTGGGCAAATATATATTAAATTCTTAATAATTTAATAATTATGAAGTTAATTTTTCAAAATAATAATCAAAACTTGATTAAATAGTTAATGCATCATTATTTAATTTCAAAGGAAAGTCATTACTCACCAAAATAATATTAAGACATAGGGGAAAAAATCAAGTATTGACAACCCCATATATTGCTTCTTTAAAGTCAAGTTCAATACGAAAAAAGCAATGCAAAACCTTCGCCGATTAATGTAACACCCACCATAAAAGGAAGATAAACACTGGAATTGAGAGAACACACATTAATAAGTATTGAAGCCAAACCCAAAGCCAATATCACTACTGATGAGAGATCATATATACAGTTAATATTTGAAAATACTCCAATACATCCACTGATAATGAATATGCCTCCCATTATATAAAATTCAAAACCATCTATAAAAGGAACCACTTTAAATAAAATCAATAGGCCGAAAATAATAACCATGCTTCCAAGTATAATGAAACCTCTTGAATATTTTTCCACAATATCATTTTTAAAGTTCAATGCATTGAAAATATTTAAAACACCAAAAGCAATTATACTTAACGGCAATGTTGCCCAGAACATATTTTTAAAAAATATTGCCAAAAAAATAAATACGATTCCAACAATCATTGCCACCAAACCTTCAAAATCATTTAATTTCATAGTAAAAATCTCCCGCACCTAATTGTTTCATAAAAAGTATAAAAACCATTAATCCAACAGAAACTGTAAAAAAAATAACCTAAAAACTATTAAGAAATAGACCTAACAATCTTATTCTTTAAAAAGGGAATTAAAATAATGAAAATAGCTAAATCAATAATAAACAGGTAGAAACGCGCAATGCCAATAACTAATCCAAAATGTAGTATAATCGAATTTTATTAAAAAGATATTGAGTTGGAAGTCATATTATCTGCCACACCATTATTTAATTCCCCGCAATAAGACAAATGTCTTACATATTAATTTTAAGACATAGTGGCAAAATCCAACATGAATCCTTCTTAAATTTAAACAAGATTAATAAACTGCACAACAAAAAAATTAACCTAATTGCATATTTATTTCATATTTTTATAATAATAACTTATTTAAAAATGATTTTCGCAACAGTTACATTATTGAATTATTGTATGATCCATATTTATTGGAAAAATCAGTTCATAACCGGTTCCATTATCCAAATCCAACAACCTGATTTCACCATCCAACTGACGAGTGAGGTTTTTGATGATCTGACAACCGAGATTACCAATTATTTCATCAACTTTACCTATACCTACCCCATTATCGACAATAGTTAATCTGGCAACATCCTCATCAATTTTGACAATCTCTTTTACAATTTTTTTATCCGACATTGTTTTATTCGAAAATGCATGCTTAATGGAGTTCATAATTAACTCGTTAATAAGTAATGACAAGGGAGTTATGACTTCAATTGATAAATTTAAAGTTTCATCTATTCGGGATATAAATTGAATGTCCTTTAAACCTAATAATGTTTTAAACTGATCATCTGATTAATGATGAATTCCTTTAGATTGATATTTCTAAAATCAGATGAATCATAAATCTTTTCATAAAGGTACTGTCCACTATTTAATTTTAACCTTGTTTTTGGGCTTATTTTAATGTAATTTTTATCGATATATTGGCCATCTCATATACAT
>CACZPT010000080.1 GCA_902783085.1 uncultured Methanobrevibacter sp. | reverse complement strand
TTTAAAAAAAGAACTGTAAAACTTATAAAATTAATAAAAGAATTAAATTAGACAAGTATGGAGTTATGTGTTTTCCTCTTAAAAAAAGTTACTTTCTATAGTAAAAAATTTATATTGATTAATACGATTTGTGATAATGAATGTTGGACATCATTTCTCAGTTAAAAGTGTCTCAGAGTATCTTAAAACAAGAGCCAAAAGGCATTCCAAACGTGAAATCATATATAATTACTTAAAATATTTTGAAAATGCATGTTTTATCAACAGAGTGTGTAGAGAAAATATTATGGGCAAGGTCATATTAAAAACAAACGAAAAATTCTATTTAACTGATCATGGATTCAAACAAGCAGTTTATAGCCACAACAAAAGAGATGCACAATTAATTCTGGAAAATATTGTGTATATGGAACTTATCAGGAGAGGTTGGGAAGTAACAATTGGTAATGTAGGCAAAAATGAAATCGATTTTTTAGCTAAAAAAATGGATTAAAAAGATATTTTCAAGTTTCCTATGAGGTTAATCAGGAAAGTACTCGTGATAGGGAATTTGATCCATTACTAAAAATCAATGACAATTATCCTAAATATTTAATTACAAAAGATGATAATGAATACAATCACGAAGGAATTGAGAAAAAAACACATAATTAATTTCTTGACTGGTGATTGGTGGGATTAAAATATTATCCTGCAATATGTATTATCATGTTTTGAGTGTTATGAAACATTTAGTTATATATAATGTTGGTATTATCAGTTCTGTAGGGTAAAATCCTACAACTTTTCTTGAATCACAGGCCATTTCAAGTATTGCTTGAGCAAATGCTATGGGTGATAATTTTTTGCAGGGTGTCATTTGGAAGAGTTATGTTCATTTTTATCACCACATTTATTAAATTATACCATGCTGATATAGTCAACATCATATTGTATGATGTATAATAAGAAATAAAAGCATTTTTATCAAGTTAAATTAAATATTATGAATTATAACAATTTTATTTTTAAAATGGATGATTAATTTCAATATGTCTATTTAAAAATCTTATAATTTGGTTAAAAAATGAAAAATCAGCTAATGGTATTTTTAAACAAAATTTTTATATATTTTTTATGCTAAATTGATATTTATGAGTAAGGTTAAAGTAAGTTTTGCAAAATTTTTAGCTAAAGTTGGAGGACCATTTTCCAAATTAGGTTCTGGTTCTGGTAAAAGTTTTGCAGGAATAATTTTTTCTAAAGTTGCAGGTATTGATGCAATTTCTGAGTTGGCCGGTGAGTTGAAAATTGGTTCAATAATACTTACTGGAACTAATGGTAAAACAACCACTACAACTCTTTTAATCAAGTTATTATCAAATGATATTCAAATTAGAAGTAGTTATGAAAGTAATACAATTAATGCAATAGCTACTGCATTTATAAATCAAAAAGGAGATTTGGGTGTTTTTGAATATGGTATTAGAAATATCAAGTATGGTATTCCTGATACTGTTCAAAGAATTGTTAATCTTATTGGTGTTGTCTATACAACAATTTCACCCGAACATGCTCAAGTAGCAGGGGTTAAAAATCCATTCAGTGAATATTATAGGGCTAAAGAATTATTGTCCAAGGGTATGCAGAAAGGTGTTATTGTAACTAATTGTGATGACCCGAGAACTGCTTATTTAGGTTATAAAAAAAGAGATGATGTTAAAATAAATTATTATGGTCTTGAAGTTGATGATATAACTGACTTTTTTGAAGCGGATGAAATTGAATGTCCTCAATGCGGCTCTCTTTTAAACTATGAAAAACGATTTTTAAACCATAGGGGAGTTTATTCATGTAGTTGTGGATTTAACCGCCCAAAACCAAATGTTAAACTCACTGATGTGGAATTTGGAAATGATAAATGGATATTAACCATTGAAGGTGACTTATTTAACTATCCGAATAATCACAATATTTCATTTACAAGTATTTTAACTGTTCCATCATTTGGTTTTCACAATATTTACAATACCTTAGCTTCAATTACAGCTTACGCTACATTTACTCCTAAAATCGAAAATATTGAAACTACAATTGAGAAAGTATTCAATAACTTAGACATGTCATTTATTCCGCCTGGAAGATTTGAGGTTGTAAGCCATAACAATAAATTAATTGGTTTAGGCCAGGGAGACAATGGGGATGCAGCTAAAATTAATGCATTGTTTATGAATCAATTTATTGATGGTCCTTTAGAATTTATTTATACAACTCCTGATGTTGATGAAGAAGAAATCTTTGAAGATCACTTTGAAGTAATTAAGGGCTTAAATCCAAGTCATGTTATTGTGGTTCCAGGAAGACAATCAATTGAAAAAGCAGAAGAATATTATAATATTGTTAAAAAAGAATATCCTGATGCTGAATTTTATCCGTTAAGCTATGATGAAATGGATAAAAGAATCAATAAGCTATATGAATTAGCTACTAATTCTTCATATGACTATGTTATCATGACTGGCTGTGGTGAAGAGCAAGCAATGTGGGAAAGCATCAAGCAGAAATTGATTAAAAGATAATTCTTTTTTCAATTATCTCTTCTAATTTTTTATATAATCCGTTTTCACTTTTTTTAATTTCTCTAAAGGAAGATTCAATCTTGCAGTTGCATAAATCAATGATTCCTATTTTGTATTTGGTGGTGTTTTTTTCTATTAGTATTCCGAAAAACACTTCTTTTTCTTTTGCATAATCCATATAATCGTTTTTTGTTATTTTAATTGTCTCATCAGTTGTGGAGTAGATATCGCATTCATATATCATTGGTATAAATACAAGCATTCCCAAGCTTAAAAATACATTTTCGTGTTTTAGGATTTTTAGGACTTTTTTTTCATAGGAATCTTCAGGTAAAATATCATAATCTGTAATTTCTGAAATATTGTTTGAACCCATGCAGTAATTATCATAAATTACAGTACTGACTAAATTCGGGTCCATATAATTATCACATGTAGCCCTAATATTTTTAATAGTTTCACTTATTCTCATCACAAAACGCCTCGTACTTTTCACATAATTCAAATACTTCATCGATTTTAGGAATTTTTTCAATCCAGTCTATAGGTATTTCATCAAATCCATAATAAATTCCTGCAAGTCCACCACAAATTGCACCGACTGTGTCAGTATCAATACCCAGGTTAACAGCTTTAAGTACAGCACTTCTAAAGTCATCAGTAGTTAATAATGAGTATATTACACTTTCAAAAGTGTCTATCACATAACCGCCACTTGAAATATCACTATAATCACTTTCAAAGATTCTATTGAAATGTATTAATTCATCACAATCCTTATAATATTCTTTTATTTTATCACCAGCTAGTTTAACATGCTCTTCAATTGATAAATCATTTAAAAGCATAGATTTAGCTATTTCAACATAAAATACACAGGCGATTCTTGATCTTTTGTGTCTGTGGGTTAGAGAAGAAATATTTTCAATTGTTTCATAGCTGATATCTGGAATATAAGCTAAAGGTAAAATCCTCATTAATGAACCGTTACCATTGTCTCGCTCACTATCTCCACCACAGAATAATAGTTCTATCCCTTTTGAATATTTTTTAAGTGCTGATGCAGTTGTTCTTCCGTAATCAAAAGTATCATTGTACTGTGTGTATTTTCCAGTAGTAATCCATTGGTAAAACTCTTCGATGATGTCTGAATAGTTAATTTCTCCTTCATTGACAATACTGGCCATAGTAGCCAATGTCATGGAAGTATCATCAGACCAGGTTCCCGGGGGCATATTATATGTACCATAACCTTCAATGCCAATAACGGGGTTTTCTTCCAGCTCTCTTCTTGAGTAAAACTCAACAGGAACTCCTAAAGCATCACCTATGACAAATCCACAAATTCCATCTTTAATCTTCATATTATTAGTATGTTTTCGAACAATATATAGTATTTTGTTCAAGTATATATGGGGTAATAGTCAGAACAAAATTCTAGGGGGTGTTATTTGCTTTTCTTTATCAGTAATTTCTAGTTGTTGTCCTGTATTTAATGGTGCTTGTGATTTTTTATCTTTTTTAGATTTATCTTTCTTTTCATTGCTTTTTTTAGATACTGGTGTGTTTGAACAACATTTTATTCAGCTAGCCTTTGTAGTTGTGTTTTATTTTATAGCCTTGTTGTACGATAAGTGCTGTTAATAATAAGCATAAATATATTTTTCTGCTCATGGATTCCACAGTGTAACTGTGAAATTCTCCTAATCCAAATGCATCTTTGGCTACTTTGAAAAAATCTTCAATAATCCCATGTATTGGTTTTAATTCTTTCAAGTTTCGTAATTTTTTATATAATGTTGATGCAATTAATATCAATATCTTTTTTCAACTCTTTAGCCCTTTTAGTCTCTGAAAATACTTCCATTGGATAGGACATTTGTCCTTTTAATTTTTCTTCTTTGAATGATTCTTTTGGAAATATGGTGGGAGGATTCTGTACTTGTTAATTCCAATTTGATGGTTTTTATATCTGGAATAACTTCTATCAAATAGAATTATATCTTTTCTTTTGATTATTTTTGAAGGTCTTGTAAAATTTTATCAAAAATTTTTGAATCGTTAGCGCACTAGAATGTATTAAAATGGAAACTGGGGCTATTATTTTCCTATTTAAAACAACAGTAACTTTAAATCTAATAAAAGTGCCTTTGGTGGTTGAAAATCCCCATTTTAAATTTAATTTTTCTAAATGTTCTTTTGGTATAAAATGCTTGTCATTATTTAAATAGGGTGCTAGATTTTTCAGAATGAATCAAGTGTTTTATAACGTTGTTTTAGTTGAATTTCTAGTGTTTGTTGTCCAATTTTC
>CACZPT010000079.1 GCA_902783085.1 uncultured Methanobrevibacter sp. | reverse complement strand
GAACAGAATTTCACTTAACAACATACGCTGGATGAAACGAAATGGTCGATACAAAACACCTGCATCAGTATGAAATAGGACAGTGCCGAATTAAACATTATTTAATTATGATATTGTTTAAAATTCTATTAAATTAAAAATATATGAATTTAAACAAATATATTTAAATATAATTAGCACCATACATTTATTTAGATATAAAAATAATACATAACTTAAAATGCTATTCAAAAGACTCAAAATGTAGTTTATTGAGAAAAATATTTATAATTATTGATTCTAAAAATTTAGAGAAATATGCAGTCAAAAAGAAATAATCGTTAAATGATAATTAATTGATTGTTTCAAAAATTAGCTATTAAAAACCAATTAACATCATAATTATTAATAAAATAAATATGGATTTATATGTTAAATGGATGATTTTCACACATTGGATCTTTAATAATATTTCTTTTTTGATGATATTTTAAAAAATACATCATCCATTGGTTAGATAATTCTTTTAAGATATCATCATTAAGTCTTTCAGACTCACTAAAGAAATCCATTTCATCACCACCAACAACAATACCCATATCTCCAAATTCAATTAAACAGAAAAAATCATTACGAATATTATGAATATCAAATTCTTTATTGATAGAAAAATCTTTTTGACTATTATAATTATAAAAAAACTTATTTAAATATTCAAAATCAATGAATTTAATTTTACGAACATCCGAAAATAAATCTTCCTGAATGAAATGATTTTTATAATCAAAATTAGATAAAAATTCGATATCCCAAATATTATCATAGAAAAATGAAATAAATGAATTTTTAGAAAAACGCATTAAAAAAGACAAGTCCTCATCATTATTGGGATTTCCTAGTTCAACATCAATAAATTCCAGATAAATTGTATCTTGAGAAATATTAATTGCAGATAATTTAGAAAAATTAATTAAAACATCTTCAATCAATTTTAAAGAATCATTATTCATTTATTAACACCTTTAAATTGTTCATAAGCTCCTTCAAGTTCATATTCTTTATTTTCATCATAAGATTTATCCCAATTAAAATTAACAATTTCAATTTGACTGTTAACAGATTCATCCCAATTAACATCAAAATTAGCTTCTTTTAATTGATTTGAAACGATTTTACCAATAGATAAAGCTTTATTTTCATCTTTGTTAAAATCTCCAAATGTTATCTTTAACTTAGATTCATAAATTGCTTCCTCAATATCCACAAAAGTGTAAAAACAAAAGCCTTCAGGAGTAAGACCATTATTAATTAAATGAGCATATAGCTCAAAAATATCCAAAACACCTTCTTTAATATCATAACCACAATTATGAACACATACAATTTGTTTTTGAGTTAATTTTTCAAAAGTACTTTCTAAAATAGAAAAATTATCATTATTAGAATTATTTGATGAAATATCGAATTTTAAAAAATCAATTTCTTCGTCAATGAATTGATCTTCTAAAATTTCCAATATTTCTTCTTTTGAAAAAAATCCAGATTTAGTTAGTAGTTCAATCATATATTCAATTTCATAAACTAAATCTTGATTCATATAATCACTCATCTTCAAGAAACATTTGTATATGAGTTACATTTCCCCTTTCAGTAAATCCTACGATAATACGGCTTTCACCAATATAAACAACACTGAAGTCATCATTTTCTTTTATTCCATATTCTTTAAGTTTGGCATATGACTTTAATGCTATTTTAGAATATACCTTGAAGTTTCTTTGGAAAGTATAAAATGTATCTTTAAATTTTTCAACAGAATTATTTTCAACAATTAAATCAGAATCAATAGCTACAAAGATATCCAATCCTTCTTCTGATATAGCATAATAAGCATCCATATCTAAAATAGCTATTGAAGCCATAGCTAATGTATGGCATGCATTATAATTTGTTTGAATTACAGCATTTGAAAATTCTGGAATTTCTGCTTCGTCACCTATTTTTTTAATTTCACTGGCAACAGAAATTAAGTCACTGCCAAAAATATCTTCACTATCCCAAGCCCATGACCATTGTTCTAATTCTTCTGTAAAAAATCCTAACACCTGAATCGGTAATTCAATATTGTCAAAGGATAATATGCCTTTTTCCAAATCTAAATCACCTTTCGTATCTCCAATCAATTCAGATAAATTTTCTTGTTTATCTAGTGCTAAAGCACCGTATTTTGATAAAACTAATTTAAATGAATCTCCTTTATCAATAGTTACAGGTTCTTCTTGAATTTTCAAATAAAACACCTAAAATTCTAATTTTGAAATTCTGTCCATTGCTTCTTTTGTATTTTCTAAAGTATTAAATGCAGTGAGTCTTAAATATCCTTCACCGCTTGGGCCAAATCCGGAACCTGGAGTTCCAATAACATTTGCTTCATTTAATAATAAATCAAAGAAATCCCATGAATCCATATTATTTGGAGTTTTAACCCAAATATATGGTGAACTTACACCGCCATAAACTTCAAGACCAATATCCATTAAACTTTGCCTGATTATTTTAGCATTTTCCATATAATAATCAACAACTTCTTTAATTTGTGCTTTACCTTCAGGTGAGTAAGTAGCTTCAGCAGCTCTTTGAACAGGATATGAAACACCATTAAATTTAGTAGTCTGTCTTCTATTCCATAAAGGATTTAATTCGACAGGATTATTATTACTATCATAGCCAACAAGTTCTTTAGGAACAACAGTATATGCACAACGAGTTCCTGTAAAACCTGCAGTTTTTGAAAAACTTCTAAATTCAATAGCAACTTCACGTGCACCTTCAATTTCATAAATGGTATGTGGAACATTATCTTCTCTTATAAATACCTCATAAGCTGCATCAAATAAAATAATAGCCTTATTTTCTTTTGCATAATCAACAAATATTTTTAATTGATCTTTAGTTAAAGTAGTACCAGTCGGATTATTTGGATAACATAAATATATTATATCCACTGACTCTGAAGGTAATTCAGGAACAAAACCATTTTCAGAATTACATTTAATATATGTCAATCCTTCATACATTCCATCGTCTTTCATCTCACCTGTCCTTCCGGCCATAACATTAGTATCAACATATACTGTATAAACTGGATCAGTTACAGCAATGTTATTAGATAAATCGAAAATTTCCTGAATATTACCAGTATCACATTTAGCACCATCACTAATAAATACTTCATCTTTTGTAAGTGAAACACCATATGGTTTGAAATCATTTTCAATAATAGCTTCAGCTAAAAAGTCATATCCTTGTTCAGGACCATATCCCCTAAAAGTATCTGCATTAGCCATTTCATCAACTGCTTTTTTAAATGCATCAATAACAGCAGGAACTAAAGGTTTAGTTACATCCCCAATACCCATTTTAATAACATCTGCATCAGGGTTTGCTTTTATAAATTCCGCTTCTCTTCTTGCTACTTCAACAAAAAGGTAGCTACTTTTCAATTTAAGATAGTTTTCATTAATTTTAACAACCATGATTAAACCTCAAAAAAATAATCTAATTATTATAAATAAATATTTAGATTTTAAAATATTTAAAATATCCCCTACTAACAAAAAATGAATATTGCAAATAACTCCATACTATTATAATCTAGCTTAAAAATTAAAATAAAAGATAAATAAATCGAATTAAGCAAAAATTAGGCTTTACAACAATACTTGAAAATTGATATAAAAGTTTATAATTAAGAATTTAGATATAATTATAATAAGATATATCATAAGTAATAAAAAATAAGATGTGAAAATATGAATGATACTTTAATTTTAGTGTGGATATGTATTGCAATTGTTGGTGCGATTGCTATAATAATTGTAAAATTATATTTCAGTGAAGATGAAGAAGAAAAAAATTCAATAAGTACTAAAAATCCTTTACAAGAAATGATTTCTTCAAATAATAATAAAGAACCTATTTATGATACTTATGAAAATGCCCAAAATTATTATCCTGATGAAAATAATACAATCGATTATCAAAGAGAACCTGAAAGAGAATATGAACCATACATTGTTCCAGAAATTAATCAAACCTCAGATAAAAAAATTAGTTACTCCTCACAAAATCAAGTACTTATTCATTACGATGATACAGTTGAAAAATTTCAAGAACCTATAACTCAAACACAGAGGGATATTATGACTCAACGTGAAGAAAATAGAAATGAATTGAATTTTAAAAAAGCATCCGAAAACAAACATGAACTTAAAGATTTATTCACCATTGATGAATTGATTAAAGAATCAAAAAGAAAAGATGATGAAAGAGAAAAAGAATCAAAAATTATTAATAAAGAAGAAGATGCTAGTGAAATTAAAGAAAGTATTATTAAGAAAAATGAATCTAAAAACGATGCAAATAATAGCGAAAGTGATATAAAAGAGAGTATTGAAAAAATGCATGAGATTGCAAATGCTATCAAAAAAGACAATGAAACTCAAACAACTCCAGAAACTACATCACAAAAAGACATTACCGAAGCTATTAAATCAGCATCCAAAGAAAAAAAAGAAACACCTGAAATTTCAGAAACAAGAAGTATAACTGATGCAATATTAAATAAAAAAGAAAGTACAGTTCAAGAAACGTTAACCCCAGTTAATGATGAAAGTGCTACAGAAGCAATAAATGATGAAGAAACTGAATCTACAACTTTAAAAACACCAAACAAAGTTGAAGAAGACAGTATTAGTGTGCTTCCAGGACATAATGAAGATTATGAATTTGGAGCTCCAATTGAAAGTGCAGATTTATTTGAAGACGAGAATGGAGAATTAAGTGACCTTGATTATAGGAAAGATTTAGCTAAAATTACAAATACATTTAGAAACTCAAGAATAATTAAAGATGTTCGTGAAAAATTATCACCACAATCATATGAAGAAGAAGAGGAATATCCTAATGAAGACTATATTAGAAATGTTAATAATTATGCCGATGAATATAAACCAATTATCAATGAAACACACTTTGATTATGAAATGGAAGAAGAAGTATTAAGGCAGGAAAATACACGTAAAGTATTTGATATGGCTAAAAATACTAGTGAAGAGCTTAAAATACCTAAACCAAAAGAATCACCTAAAAAATCAAGCTTGAAAATATTGATTAACAATAATGAAGAAATTTTATGCAAAGGTGATGAAATCATATTCAAACACGGTGGTGAAACTTACTCAAGTAAAGTATATTCCATTAATGGCGATGACATTAAAGTAAAATATAGAAGACAAACTATTACAATTAAACCAAGTGATGTTAAAAAGATATATTAATTAAAATATATCTTTAATTTTCATTTACTATATAACCACCATCAACAATCGAATACTTAGCATTTTCTATTTTTAAAGACCTGATAATATTTAAATAAAAATCATCAAGTTCTGCATCTGCATAAGGATATACAAACTCAAATGAATATAAATTATTATCTTTAACAAATAAAAGCTCATTTCGACGAATTTGACTTTCTTTAGTTTTTATAGATGTAATAATCATATAATAAATATCATCATTAATAACTAAAAAATCCGAATTATTTAATTCGATATTTTGATTATTTCTAATACTCTCTTCAATACTGTTTTTAATATCAGGAAGACCAGATATTGTTGGAGTAATTGAAAATTTAACAGTCATTGGAATTGAAGTATTAACCAAAGATAATTCAACGAATTTCTCTTTTGCATTAATAGCTTCAAAACCTTCAGGTACTTGAAGAATTACATATCCGTTAGTAAATAAAGTCATACAAACACCTTTATTTATGAGCATAATAGAATATCAATTCATCATCTTTAATTTCATCTAAACGAGCAAAACCAACTCTTTCAAATTGAACAATATCTCCAACACTTAACTCTTTAAGTGCCAATTCACCCAAACCCGTTTTTATAGATGCATCATCCATAACAATAGATACTTTAACATTTTCATCAACAGACACCCATTGGATAATTTTAGCTTTTAAATCTCTTGCATCTTCAAATGAAGTTGAATTAAATGTAACATCTTCACCATTAATATCTACATTAACTGCATCCATTAACCTAAATATACCATCAACAATATCATCATTAGCTAAAAATACTTTTCCATTAAATGGCAGTAATCTATTTCCACGCTCCAAGTGGTCTGCATGAAGTGGTCTTTCAATTACAACTTCACCATCCCCATAACCTGAAACTTCAACCAATTTTGGATTTTCAACAAAGAAATACCTATTAGCAATTGGTTCTAATAAATTACGGTTTAATCCATAAATTTTTTTCCAACTTATAGCTGAATCAGCCATTTTAACTCCAATTTCCGTAATTAAATCATAAATGGCTTTTGGATTAATACCTCGTCTTTTAATTGCTCTTAAAGTTCCAAGTCTAGGATCATCCCATCCACTATATGTTCCATCCTCAATTCCTACAAGCGCTTTAGATGTACTTAAAGCAATATCTTCCATTTTTAATCTACCATAATGAATAAACTCCGGTAAATCCCAACCCATATGATTGTATAAGTATTTTTGTTTTTCAGTATTTGCTAAATGATCTTTTCCCCTTAAAACATGTGTCATACCCATTAAATGGTCATCTACAGCAACAGAAAAGTTCATCATAGGATATATTCTATACTTATTGCCCAATCTAGGATGATTTTCATCAACAAGCCTCATTGCAACCCAATCACGGATAGCTGGGTTTTTATGATTAATATCTGTTTTAACTCTTAAAACAGCTTCACCAGCATCCATTGTATCAAATTTACCCCATAATTCAAGATTTTCTTCAACCGAATTATTTCTACATGGACAGGCTTTACAATTATCTTTAAGTTCTTTAAAAGTAGCACCATCACAAGTACACATATAAGCTGCACCTTTTTCGATTAATTGGCGAGCATAATCATAATAAATTTCAAATCTATCAGATTGATAAATGATTTCATTAGGGTTTACACCCAACCATCCTAAATCCTCAGGAATCATATCATAAGCATCTTCATACACTCTTTTTGGATCAGTGTCTTCGATTCTTAAAATTAATTTACCCTCATGTCTTTTAACATATTCTCCATTTGGAACGGCAGAACGGGCATGACCAATATGTAAAGGTCCACTCGGGTTTGGTGCAAAACGCATTACAATATTTTCATGACTTCCAGGAAGTTCTTGAAGTCCTACTTCTTTTACTTGTTTTTTCTCTTTAACTTCAACATTATATTTCTCCATTTCACTAGCTTGTTCTTCTGGAGATAATTTATTAATTTGAGCAACAATTTTACCTGCAATAGGACTAATTTCTTTTGCTTTACTTCTTAATTCCGGCTCTTGACTCATAATGGAACCCATAACAGCACCAGGATTTGCACTTCCTTTATGTTTAGCTGCATTTAATAAAGTATGTTTATATACAATTTCTTCTAAATTATTCATTTAATCATCACAATTTTAAGTTTTAATAAAAATAAGTACTATTATTTATTTAATTAAAAATATATAAATATTAATAGAGAAGTTATATAGTTAAACAATTAGGTTTGATAATATGAGTAATGCTGTTAAAAAAGCAGAAAAATTAATTAAACATGAAGATTATGCTAGTGCACTAAAATTAGCTCGAAAAAGACACGGTCGGGATGATATTGAATCCTATTTAAATATTTTAGATAAATTAATTGAAAAAGATTATTTACCTGGAATTGAAGAAAAAGGATTATATTATCAATATTATGATGAAAATCATGATAATGATGATTATGGTGAAAAATACTTCGATAAATATCTTAAAAAACAGCCAAAATCAATTAATGTCATATGTGATAAAGCATTGTCAAGATTCAATAAAAATAAGATTGATGAAGCCTTAAAATTAATGGATGATGCCTATATAAATTACGATACATACAGTGAAATTGAAAAACCAAGAATTTCTAAAAAAGAAGTTAAAATGGCTAAAATTGAATTATTAATTCAATCAAAGCAATATAAAGAAGCATTATATAATTTAAATAATTATGAAAAAGAATATGGTGCCGATGAAAAGCTATATTTACATAAAGGAATGATGCTTCAAATTGCAGGTAAAAATAAACAGTCAATTGAATACTTAGATAAATCTCTTGAAAACGATATGACTGTACTTGCACTAAATGCTAAAGGAAATGCATTATATGAACTAGGCGACTATAAAAAAGCCCTGAAAAATTATAAAATTTGTATTTCAAATGAAGGAGAAGTTAAAGACAATTTAGAACTTTTAACTAATTTTAATTATAAAGCAGCTTACTGTGAGATATGGCTTGGAAATAATAATGAAGCTATAAAATACTTAAATAAGACAATAAACATGTTAAATGAACATGGAAGACTTCCAAAAGACATTGAATCAATTTATCAAAAATGTTCATTTGAAAAAGATAATATTTTAAAATTAGGCGATGTAAAAGATCAAGAATTCAAAAAAACCAAATTTTTAAAATCCAAAGTAGCTATTATATCATTAATAATCATTTTTATTTTATACATAATATTAAAAATGTTAGGTTATTAAATGAGACTTGGAAAAACAAATTTAAACGTTAATAAAAATGGATTTGGAGCTCTACCAATCCAACGAAGGAATATGGAAGATTCTATTGAAATATTACACAAAGCATATGCCAATGGAATTGATTTTTATGACACTGCACATTTTTATACAGACAGTGAAACTAAACTTGGTAATGCTTTTAGTGAAGTGCGCGAAAACATTTATCTTGCAAGTAAAACTGCTGCAGAAGATGTTAAAAGCTTTTGGAGTGATTTGGAAATATCACTAAAAAGTATGCAAACTGATTATTTAGACTTATATCAATTACACAACATTTCATTTGTTCCAAAAGCAGATGATGAATTATATAAAGCCATGTTAGAAGCAAAAAATCAAGGTTTGATTAATCATATTGGAATTACAACCCATAAAATTACACATGCTCATGAAGCACTCGATAGTGGGTTATATGAAACCTTACAATATCCATTTTCTTATTTGAGCGGAGCAGAAGAAATCAAACTTGTTGAAAAATGCAAAAAACTCGATATCGGATTTATTGCGATGAAAGCAATGGGTGGTGGATTACTTACTAATTCAAAAGCATCATATGCATATATAAATCAATTTGATAATGTATTGCCAATATGGGGAATTCAAAAACTTGAAGAGTTGGACGAATTCTTATCATATACTAAAAACACCGTTTTAGATGATGAATTGCTTAAAATCATTGAAAATGATAAAAAAGAATTAGGTGAAGACTTTTGCAGAGGATGTGCTTACTGTATGCCTTGTCCAGAAGATATCAACATTAGTTTATGTGCCAGAATGTCTTTATGGGTTAGACGATTTCCAGCTGAACCTTATTTAACAGAAGAATATGTAAAAATAATGGATAAAACACAAGAATGTGTTGAATGCTACGAATGTGTTGATAAATGCCCATACGAACTTGAAATTCCACGTTTACTTAAAGAAAATTATGATGATTATAAAAATATTTTAAATGGTAAAACACAGGTGTAAAATATGAAACAATGTATTGAAAATCCGAATGAAGTTAAATGGACAGAATTCTGGCAAGAAAAATTAAAAAACAAAGAAGATAAAGGAAAAGACTGGGATAAAGCCGCTGAAGGATTTCAAAAAAGAGCTAAAAAAGATGATTATCAAGAATCACTTTTTTCAAAATTAATCTTAAATGAAAACGATACTGTGCTTGATTTAGGTTGTGGTGAAGGTTCAATAACACTCCCCCTTGCTAAAAAAGTAAAAAAGGTTACAGGTGTTGACTCATCACCTAAAATGTTAGAACTATTAAACAAAAGAGCCCAAGAAGAGAATATTAATAATGTTGAAACTGTTTTAAAACCACTTGAGGAAATTACTTTTGAAGAAATTGGTTCACATGACGTTGTTCTAGCTTCAAGGTCATTGAATGGTATAATACCTATTGAAGAAACTCTTAAAACCATTGATAGAATTGCCAACAAATATGTTTTTATTACATTATTTGGGCCTGAAAACTGGAAAATAGAAGAGGAATTTAACGAATATATTGGTAAAGAAAATAAACATTTTCCCAGCCATAATTATCTATTTAACATCTTATTCAATATGGGAATATATGCAAATGTTGAAAGATTAGATTTCAAATCTTATAGAAACTACAATTCAATTGAAGAAGCTATGGACAATGGTAAATTTCGTTTAGATTTACTTAATGAAAGTGAAAAAGAGAAATTAAAAGAATATTTAGAAAAAATATTAACAAAAAATCCTGAAACCGGAAAATTATATAATAAAAAAGATAAGGCCGATTGGGTTTTACTCTGGTGGGTAAAATAAAAAAAATGAAATGATATTAATTTGATTTTATCATAGTTAATATCATTTTATATGGCATATTTACAGCTTGAAGTGCATGCGGTTCATTTGCAGGCATGATAATAATTTCACCTTTTTTAACAGTGTTTTTTACACCAGAAATTGTGATTTCTGCTTCACCATCAATAATCTGAACCATCGCATCAAAAGGAGCTGAATGCTCAGACAATCCCTGACCTTTATCAAAAGCAAAGAAAGTAACTGTCCCCAACTCTTTTTTTATAACTTCACGACTTACAACACTATCTTCACTATATTCAACTATATTTTCTATATTTAATGCTTTGGCTTTAATATCTTCAGTCATTTTAATCCCCCATTATTGTTTTAATATCTGCTTTTGCATCACCAGATATAGGGGTTAAATTATAGTTTTCAACTAAAACATTCAATATGTCTTCATTTGCCCATGCAGGAAGAATAGGGCCAATCCACATGTCAGTTTTTCCTAAGAAAAGTAATGCCCAAAGTACTGCAGCGGCTTTTTGTTCCATCCAACTCAATACAATTGTTAATGGTAATTCATTTAAAGGTAAGTCAAATAACTCACTTAAAGCTAATGCTACATCAACTGCTACAATTGTATCATTACATTGACCGACATCCAATAATCTTGGAATGCCTTCAATATCACCTAAATTCAAGTCATTGAATTTGTATTTACCACATGCTAAAGTTAAAATAATAGTATCTTCAGGTAAGTTTTCAACGAATTCTCTGTAGTAATCATTGTGTTTTGCTGCTTTATCACATCCACCAACAACAAAGAATCTTCTGATTTTACCTTCTTCGACTAATTTTTTGATTG
>CACZPT010000078.1 GCA_902783085.1 uncultured Methanobrevibacter sp. | reverse complement strand
TTTTCCTGCATTGCTGATAAGAGTTCTTGTTGAGTTTTCATTGACATTGTACCTATTTCATCAATGTATAATACTCCACGATTTGCCTTGTGAATCATACCTGCCTCTACACGTTCATGTGCTGGAGTTCCTAATCCTCCAGATTGGTATGGGTCGTGACGTACATCTCCAAGTAATGCTCCTGCATGAGCACCGGTTGCATCCATAAATGGTGCAAATCTTCTTTCTTCATTATTTACTAATAATTTTGGAGATAATGTATTATTTTTTGGTTTAATTTGGATTGAAATAAGTAATATTAATGCTGCTGCAATGATTGATTCTAAGATTCTTCCATAGAAAAATCCTACTAATAATATTCCACCAATAGCCAATGTGGTAATTATGGTTTTTCTCTCTTCATGACCACGAACAGATCCTTTAGTTGCTTTTACTATTTTTTTACCTTCGCCTGCAGGAACTGTCCTTACGATTGGATGATTATTATCTTCAGCATTTGGATAAATTAAAACATCTTGTAAAGTTTCATGGGGTAATATTTGAGCCATTCCTTTTGCAAGCATTGATTTTCCTACCCCTGGATCACCTATAAGCAAAATATTTCTTCTCTGTTTTGCTGCTTTTTTAATAGTTTCAATGGACTCTTCATGTCCTATAACTTGATCAATCAATAAAGGAGGAACATCAATATCTTTAGAACTTTTAATGTTATTGTAATCTAACATAGGTTTGGTTTCTTCGCCTTTTTCACTTTGGGTAATTTCAGGCTCTAAAACTACATCTTTTGAAGAATCATCAATTGATTCTTGTTCATTAAATTTCATTAAAACAAACCTCACTATTTCTTAAATAAATTCAACAATATAATATATGTATATTGATTTTAATATATATAAAAAGTTTTCTGTTTTAGTAAACTAAAGTAAGTAAAAGATACATATTTTCAAATTCATCTGCCCACATTATAGCTATTCAAAAATGTAAATGTAATAATTAGTAAAATAAACTTTATATAAATTTATAATAAAAAGTATAATTATTGTTTAAAAAAATTAAAAGTGGTTTTAATGGTAAAATGTATAATGGTTCAAGGAACATCATCAAATGCAGGTAAAAGTATGTTAGTCGCAGCACTATGCCGAATATATAAAAATAGAGGATATAATGTGGCTCCTTTCAAATCACAAAACATGTCACTAAATTCATATACAACAAAAGAAAATGGTGAAATTGGAATAGCACAAATGCTACAAGCTGAAGCTGCAATGATTGAACCAAGCATACATATGAATCCAGTATTATTAAAACCGAAAGGAGATTTTACCTCAAATGTAATCATACAAGGAAAATCAATTGGAGATATGAATTTTTATGATTACCAACATAAATACCATGACACTGCATTTAATGCCATAAAAGAAAGTTTTAATATCCTAGCTAGCGAATACGATATAATTATTATCGAAGGTGCTGGCTCACCTGCTGAAATCAATATGCGAGACCAAGACATAGCCAATATGGAAATAGCACATCTGGCAGACGCCAATGTAATATTAATAGCAGATATTGAAATGGGTGGTGTTTTTGCAGCAATAGCTGGAACATACGTTTTACTTGACGATTATGACAGGTCACGCTTAAAAGCAACAGTTATTAATAAATTCAGAGGAAATCTAGATATCCTAAAGCCAGGTCTTGATAGGATTGAAGAAATAACTGGTGAGCCCATTTTAGGAGTCCTACCATATGATGAAACACTAAGACTGCCTGAAGAAGACTCAGCATCCCTTACAACACATAATTTTAATGAAGATAAAGATATTGTAATTGGCGTTATACGCCTTCCAAAAATAGCTAATTTTACAGATATCGACCCTTTTGAAGCCGAAAACGATGTTGGAATCAAAATGATTGGTATAAACGATGATATTGGGGATGTTGATGCAATAATAATTCCAGGAACACGTAATTCAACAAAAGACACCTACGCATTATATGAAAGTGGTCTTGCAGATAAAATAATTGCTAAATCATCCCAAATACCAATAATTGGAATCTGTGGAGGCTTTCAAATTCTTTGCCGTGAAATAATTGATGAAGAGAAAAAAGAATCAAGTCATGGAACAATTAAAGGATTAGGTTTAATTCCAGCAACATCAGAGTTTAACAGATCAGATAAAATTGTAACACAATCAGAAGCTATAATTCCAGATAATCTAGGTGGAATTGCTGGTGAAATCTTTAAAAACATTGCTGGTGAGTCTGTAACTGGTTATGAAATCCATGAAGGAACAACCCAACTAGATAATATAAAACCACTACTTACAATTAAAAAAGGCCAGGGAAATAACGATGCAGGAGATGTTGACGGTGCAAGTTTTGAGAATATCTTTGCAACATACTTCCATGGAATATTTAACAATTATAATTTTAGAAGAGAATTTTTAAATTACCTAAGATCTAAAAAAGGCCTTGAAATTCAAACAAGTAAAGACCCATATGAAAGTGAGCGAAACTACTCATTAAACAGGCTGGCAGAAATTGTTGAAGAAAACCTGGATATGGACATTATTGATGATTTGATTTTTTCATAATAATAGAAAACTGCAGTACTTGCAAGAAAAACTGTGTATGGTGCGGAAATGGTTTATTGTGATGAGTGTATTAATCTTCATCGAATTACTTATAATTTTGCTGTTAAGAAATGAAGAAGCCTTAAACCAACAGATTTCACATACATCTAAAATAAAATTAATTGTGTTGAATAAAAATAATAAAGTATAACTTATGTGATTGATTATGCTTGTTAGGGAGTTACTTGATAAATTTGGATTATCTCTTAATTTACCCAATATTATTTTAGATATTGAAATTGAAGAAGGAGAATATGAATCTTATGATATTGAAGAGGAGGATGGGGATATTTTTTATTTTTTTAGAGATGAACCTCATGAATTACAAATATGTGAAACGGATGAGATACCTATTTGGTATTCATTTACCCCATTTCCAGATGTCGCACCAGGGGCTGGGGTATACTAAGGATGGAGTCTCAGTTGATGTATAACAATCATAATATTTAATACAATTATTTTTTTGAACGTTTTACCATTTAAACTATCTTATTATTGAACACTATTTTTTGTTATTGATGATTTGATTTTTTCATAATATAGAAAACATATGAAAAATCATCATTTTTAGATATGCTGATTTCATCTTCCAACTGTTTTATAAAGTCTTTTGCAGATTTATCTGATTTTAATTTAGCTAAATTTGATTTTAACTTTGAGTAATACCCATCAAAGTCACTTTTTGGTATTGTATAATGATTAATATACTTAAAACCTGCATTTTCAATTTGTGATATTTTATTTTCGATTGTATCAACTTCAGCATATGTTCTAAGCCAAAACTCCTTACTTTCAGCTGATGGCTTTAAAATCCAGGTTAAATCAGAGCATATTAAGTAACCATCTTTTTTGATTAATCTTTTCCATTTCCTTAAAGCTTTTCTAAAACCAATGATTTCTGCTGAAGCATGGCTAAATACAATATCAAATTCCTCATTTGCAAAATCCAAATCATTCATATCCATTTCATAAGTTAATATTCTATCATTCAAGTTATTTTTTGAAACTTCACTATTTAAAGCATCCAAATAATGGCCGAATAAATCAACAGCTTCAACAGTTGAATTTTTAAAATAATCTGCAAGGATTAATGTATCTGAGCCTACTCCACAACCAATATCTAAAATATTTAACTTTAAACAAGAATCAATGTTTAATAAGTCTAAGACATTGTAAGTGGATGTGTCACTTCCAGCAGCCAATCTCTCCATATCTTTAAATGCCAAATAGAAATACAAAGGAACATCCATGATATTAAATTTATAATTATGATAATTTCAACTTATCGTTTATATACTAGAAAATGACATAAATATAATTAAAATATTATGGAGATTAAATTATGATTGTTAAAGTAAAAGCAACTAATAAACATAATGGTGAAGTTATTGAATATGAATTAGAAGGAGATGCTTCTGCTGGATTTTTATATGAAGGTACTCACATGCAAGAAGTAGCAGATAATAAAATTAGAGAAGTTAACAATAATCTTATATTGAAAGACTCACCAATTTACACCATTAAATCTGGTGAAAGTGCACAATTAGAAGCAATGTCTTTTGATATTGAAATCAACGCTGAATAATCTCAGCAATTACTTTTTTTATTTTTAACCATCATTTAATATTCTTTTTAACTAAATGTCCGTTATTCTATATTTTATGACTTTAAATTTCTTTTGACAAACCTAATTAGAATTTTAAAGGATAATTGAATTATCTGGTGCTTATTAAATTAATATATTAAAAAGTTACTTTTTTTTAAAGATTTTAAAAAATATTTTGGAATGAAAAAATATATTATGGATAAAAATTTAGGCATGCCTAAAAATTTATATAGTATTCCACACAACAATTATATAAACAAAAATAACCTACGGAGGAAAACTTATGAATTTAGAAGGCGTAGAAAAAACAATGCTTTTAACATTATTTGCAAAAGCAAAACATTCACAACAAAAAAATCATAAATTCTATGATTCAAAAGCTATAGAAGTAATTTCAAAAATTGATTATGATTTCAGCATAGCTGAAAAAGATAAATTCATGCAACTTGGAACAATAGCAAGAACAATCGTACTAGATAAAATGGTTAGTGAATATATAAATACCCATCCAGAATGTACAATTGTTAACATTGCATCCGGAATGGATACACGTTTCAACAGACTTGATAATGGTAAAATCAATTGGTATAATGTTGATTTAAAAAATTCTGCCGATTACAGATTGAAATATATCAAAGATGCAGATAGAGTAACAACACTTGCTTATTCCGCAATGGATCCAAGTTGGGCTCAAGAAATTAAAATAAGAAAAGACATCCTGTTCATAGTTGAAGGACTGACAATGTATCTAAATCAAAAAGATGTAGAAGACATCATAAATATAATAGATGAAAATTTTGATAAATGTAACATATTCATGGAAATAATGCCCCCAATATCTGTTAAAAATGCAAAAGAAGAATCAATCGAAGATACAAACTCCAAATTCACATGGGGTGTTGAAAAAGGTCATGAATTAACAAAATTCAATAATAATTTCAACTGGATAAAAGATGTAAATCTATTTGATGGTGTAAATGTCTATAAGCCACATTATAAAATAATCACATGGCTTCCATTATTAAGAAAAAGAATGGATTATATTGCTGTACTTGAAAAATAGATAACAATTTTAGTAAGTGCATAATCAGCACTTGCTAAAAAGTAATTTAAATTTTTAAACACAAAAACATTCCTTTTATTTCAATACTCCCTTAATCTCTAAGTAATACAATTCACCATATTCCATTTAACCACAACTAATAACAAATCTTTCAATAGCTATTTAGAAATGGCTATCACCAGTATTTCGATTATTGAACCAATCATTTGAATAACTTGACACATGGATAAAATATTGATTGAATAATACAGAACAGGTGTTTGCAGTAGCGACATCTGTACTATGAAATTTACCATCATTAGAATGCATTTTGGTTTTATGATATTTTTGTACACCCTGATGCCATTTTCAGTTGAGAAATCAGATATTACATATAATCTATAGTATAAAAAACATATAATCTATAGTATAAAAAACATATAATCTATAGTATAAAAAACATATAATCTATAGTA
>CACZPT010000077.1 GCA_902783085.1 uncultured Methanobrevibacter sp. | reverse complement strand
TAGAAAAAAATAATATTTATATTTAAAAATTAATCTAAAAGATAATTACTCATTATCTTTTAGTGATTCAACCATATTTAATTTTTTAATTTTACCTGAAAACATCAGATTAACAATAATTGATAATGAAAAGGTTATAATTGCAGTTAATAGGATATTTGTAATAGATATCTTCGGAACCATGTAAAATGAATCCCCAGAAGATTGCCACATTACACTTAAAATATAATAACCTACAGGTATACCTAAAATAAAACCAATACTTGTAAACCATAAGTTCTGGGTTAATAATAATTTTCTTAATTCTTTTGTTTTAAAACCTAAAACTTTTAATGTAGCTATCTCACGTTCAATTTCTGTAAATGATAACAAACCCAAATTATAAATAACAACAATAGCTAAAAGAGATGCGAAAAATACTAAAATATACACTAAAAGCATCAAAGTTTCTGTTAGTTCATCCCAACTTGATGTAATTGAATCCATTGTATTTATTGCTTTAATATCAGAATAATTCTTATCCACATGTTCTGTTGTTATTATGGATGTTGGAGTATAATTCAAACCTAGATCTTCAAGAGTAGCTCTGAAAAGTATTAATCCTTGAGATGTGGGGTCTGCATGAATATTATCAATTGTTGAATTTACCCATACATCTGAACCTGCAATATGCCATCTTACAGTATCCCCTATACCAATACCCAACATTTCAGCCATTTTTATTGAAATTGAAGTTTGATTTCCAGGAATATCAATTGCGTTTCGATTATCATCCGTTGGAGTTATTAAATTGGTGCCATTTAAAACTAAAAGTGAACCCGATTTTTTAACATCACTATGCTCAATTTCAATAGCACTTTCCATTATCATATCACCATTAACTTGATTAGCAATATTTTCAACTTGAGATATGCCAACCCCATCATCAACGATTAATTTAGATTCATAATGATTAATATCACCATATTCCCATTGTTTTAAATCTTGCATACCTTCATACATTCCAAATGCAGAAACTAAAAGTGCACTACAACCAATAATGCCCACAATAGTCATTAATGCTCTAAATTTATTTCTTTTCATATCCCTATAATTCCAACGAATATTAAAATTAAATTTATTCCATATCCCAAATTTTTCTAATAAACCTGCTGATGAAATCTTTGGAGCTTTTGGTCTTATTGTATCTGCAGGTTTTTCCTTAGAAATACCTCTAACAGCAAAATAAGATACAGCTAAAGACATTAAAATCATTAATATTGCAACTAAAACAAAATTAATACTATATGCTGGTTTCCATTCAGGCAAAGTATATGTGGAACTCATTGAAGGATAAAATAAATTAGGTAATGTTAATGGTCCAATAATTAAACCCAATATAGCTCCAATTAATACTAGCCAAAATCCATAAGATATATAATGGAGCATTATTGAATAATTTTTAAAACCAACTGCTTTTAAAATACCAATTTGGGTTCTTTGATGATTAATAATACGGGACATTGTCGTTAAAAGAATCAATAAAGCTATTAGTATAAATACAACTGGAAAAATATCACCCATCATCTTATGTTGATCAATTTCTTCTGAAAATTGTGATACACTAGGATTTTCTGACTGTTCAACAAATGAGTTATACACACCAGATAACTCATTATCAAGTAAATTAGCATAATTACTAGCATTTCCATTAAAATTAACTAAAAGTACATTATATGGTACATTTGATAATGGGAATGCTTCATGAGAAAGATATGCAAAACCAATTTTTGAAAAATCTGGAATAATTGATGAATCTGAAGCATGATAAACATATTCCGGAGAATAACCTAAACCTTTAATTTCCTTTTTAATAGTTATGCCATTAAAAGTAAAAGAAATATTATCTCCAATGCTTAGGTTTTGAGCATCAGCAAAGTTTTTATCAAGCCATACTCCATTTCCATCACCAATATTAATATCTTGCCCTTCAATTACATGAAATTTAGAAATATTATTATTTTCAATGAAATGAAGTGTTATTTCGGGGTCATTATCAAAATCCGCCACTGAATCGATTACAAGTTGTCTTTCACTATTAGTTGTGGGTTCTAAATTATTAACTGTATCAACAAATGAATCATCTAAATTTGCACTATAAATCCAGCCATCTGCTAAATTTGTAGTTTCATAATAATTATTAACACTTTCTTCAAGGCCGACAGATTCACCGCCAACCCCTGCAAAAACAAAAACTCCAAGAAATGCCATTAAAAAAATAGATAAAAATTGAGTTTTATGGGCTCGCATATCCCTAAGCATCTTTTTGAAAAGCATATGCTCACCAATCTAAATCGGACACTTTTTTAGGGTTTTCATTTATAACAATATCTTCAATTTGACCATTTTTAATTCTGATAACCTTATCTGCTGCTTCAGCTAAAATTGCATTGTGAGTAACAATAATAACTGTTGTGTTTTTATCATTACTCATGCTTTGGAGTAAATTTAAAATTAAAACACCAGTTTTAGAGTCTAATGCTCCTGTTGGTTCATCACATAAAAGCATTGCAGGTTGTTTTGAAACTGCTCTTGCAATTGAAACTCTTTGTTGTTCACCACCAGAGAGTTGTGCTGGAAATTGATTTGAATGATTTTCAAGACCAACAGATTTTAAAACTTCTTCGCCATCAATGTTAATATCAACAATATCTTTCATTAATTCAACATTTTCTAAAGCAGTTAAATTAGGGATTAAATTATAAAATTGAAATATAAAACCAACATTTTTAGCTCTGTATTCAGTTAATTGTTTATCATTAAAATTTTCAACATGTTGGTTATTAACGATGATTTGACCACTTGTTGCGAAATCAAGCCCTCCTAAAAGATTTAAAAGTGTAGATTTGCCTGCACCTGATGGACCCAATATTACAACAAATTCTCCTTCATCAATTGTAAAATTAACATTATCCATAGCTCTTAAAATGTGATTTCCGGTTTTATATTCTTTTACCACATCTTTAAACTCAATTACTGTACTCATAAAATTGCCCCTAAATTAATAATATTTTAATACATTATATTATATTAAAATAATGAATATATAAAGTTTAGGTTTACCTAAATATTACTCCGAAAATTAAAATAACAATTAATTATAAAAGATTTTAAAGATATATAAATTACTATTAAAAAACATTAGGGATATAAATGTCATTCAATAAAGATGAAATGTTAATAATGCCTGCAGTAGATATCAAAAATGGAAAGTGTGTTCAACTTGTTCAAGGAAAACCTGGAAGTGAAATGGTTGAAATTGAAAATCCCGAAAATGTTGCTGTTCACTGGCAAAATCAAGGAGCTAAAACCATCCATGTCATTGATTTAGATGGTACAATTGATGGTAAAACCAGCTTAGATACAATCAAAAAGATTTTAAAAGAAGTATCTGTTCCCATCCAATTAGGTGGAGGTATTAGAACTGTTGAATATGCAAAAGAACTATTAAACTTAGATATTGAACGTTTAATCATTGGAACAATGGGAATTAAAAACCCTGAGACCATCCAAAAATTATCCGGCGAATATGGATCTGAAAGAATAATGATATCCCTTGACAGTAAAGATAACAAAGTAGTAATAAAAGGATGGCAAGAAAAAATAGATAAAAGCCCAACAGAACTTTCAAATGAATTTAAACAACATGGTGCTGGAAGTATTCTATTTACAAATGTTGATGTTGAAGGATTACTTGGCGGTTTTTATACAGACCCCCTGATTAATCTTAAAAACTCTGTAGATTTACCGATTGTTTATTCTGGCGGAATAACTACCATAAATGATATTAAACAATTGAAAGAAACTGGAGTAGAAGGAATCGTTATTGGCTCTGCACTTTATAAAAATAAGATTGATTTGAAAGAAGCTTTAAAGGTAGTGAAGTAATGAAAAAAGTAATGGCTAGTGGAACATTTGATTTACTACATCCCGGACACGGCATTTATCTTCAAGAAGCAAAAAATCTTGGAGGATACGCATCTAAACTTTATGTTGTAGTAGCTCGTGATTCAACCGTTAAGAAAAGAAAAAGAGTTCCAATAATCGGAGAAAATCAACGTTTAGAGTTAATTAAAATGTTAAAACCCGTTGATGAAGCTTATCTTGGTAATGAAGACGGAAATATTTTTAAAATAGTGGAAGATATTAATCCCGATATTATAGCCATTGGCCCAGACCAAACCCATAATGTTGATAAATTACAAAAAGAAATTGATAAAAGAGGCCTTAAAGCCCGTGTACAACGTGTGAAAGTTTATCATAAAGATGAATTAGACAGTAGTTGTAAAATTATCAAAAAAATCAAAGAAATAAATTTTGAAGGAAAAATATTAGATAATTGTGATTAGAGGTAATTAACATGAATAGTGTAGCAATCATAGGAGCAAGTGGATATACTGGTGGAGAACTTTTAAGAATGTTATTAAACCATGATAAAGTTGAAATAACCGAAATTACATCAAGACAATATGATGGAGTTCCCGTTCATAAAATCCACCCCCATATAAGAGATTCAGGATTAGAATTTAAAAATAAAGAAGTATCTGAACTTGATGCAGATATTGTTTTTACTGCAACACCCCACGGAGCATCAATGAAAATTGTTCCAGACATCCTAGAAACCGGTGCTAAAGTAGTTGATTTAAGTGGAGATTATAGATATCATGATAGATCAGTTTATGAAAAATGGTATGGAATAAAACATACTGATGATTTAAAAGCAGTATTTGGACTTCCTGAAATCTACAGAGATGAAATTAAAAAAGCAAATTTGGTTGCAAATCCAGGTTGTTTTCCAACAGGGGCAATATTATCATCATACCCCCTAGTTAAAAATAATTTAGTCGATAGGATAGTAATTGATTCAAAAAGTGGAGTTAGTGGAGCCGGTGTTAAACTAACAGAAGCAACCCATTACCCAAATATTGCAGATAATATTAATCCTTATAAGATTTCATCACACAGACATATGTCTGAAATCCAACAAGAATTACATGGATTTGATGATGTAAAAGTATCATTTACACCACATTTAGTCCCAGTCAACAGAGGAATACAAACTACAAGCCATAGCTTTTTGATTAATGATATTACTACAGAAGAATTAAGAAAAATATATGAAAAAGAATATAAAGGCGAATACTTTATCAAACTAATGGATGAAGGTGAAATTCCCCATTTAAGTTCAGTTAGAGGATCCAATTTTGTCCATATTGGAGGATTTGAAATTGATGAAACAGGTAGAGTCATAATGCTTTCAGCTATTGATAATCTAGTTAAAGGGGCATCAGGTCAAGCTATTCAAAATATGAATATTTTACTTGGAATTGATGAAAGTAATGGTTTAAAACACTTTGGACTCCACCCATAAGGGGTGTAAACATGAAAACATTAATTATTTATTATTCTGATAGTAATCGTACAGAATTAGTAGCGAAAACACTTTCGGCACATATGCAAGCTAATTTGGTTAGAATCAGAGATTTAAAAAGAAAAAAAGGTTTTGGAAATAAAATAATCTCATCAATTAATGCATTTAGAGAATCAAAAACAGAAATTAGTCCATCTAAACTAAATTTGGAAGGATTTGATACAATTTACATAGGAACACCAACTTGGGCAGGTAAACCTGTACCTGCAATTATCACAATTATCGATAATTGCGATTTACGTGGAAAAGATGTGATTTTATTTACAACAATGGACAAAAGCGGCGGAGAAACAACACTCCAAAGACTTAAAGAAAAAGTAACCTACCGCGGTGGCAGAGTTGTTGAATGTTTTTCACTTAAAACCAAAGATAAATCTTCAAAACAAATAATTCGTGATACAGAAGCTAAAATAAAAATATTAGATTTGAAAATGTATAAAGGGTTATAAATATGAAATTAGAATTGAAAATTAAAGCTATTGAAAATGGAACTGTGATAGACCACATTACTGCAAATAAATCACCACATATTCTTAAGATTTTAGGTCTTCCGGATGGTAAAGTGAGAAATGTTACAGTTGCTATGAATGTTTCATCAAGAGAAACTGGGAGAAAAGATATTGTAAAAATTGAAAACAGAGAAATTGACCATGAAGAATTGGATCAAATAGCTTTAATAGCCCCACACGCTACAATAAACATTATTAGGGATTATGAAGTTGTTAAAAAAGATAAAATAATCCTACCTAATGTTATTACGGCAATAATTAAATGTACAAACAACAAATGTATTACAAATTATGAAAACGAACCAATAACATCAAAATTTAATGTGATTGAAACAGAACCTCCAGTAGTTAGATGCCACTACTGTGAAAAATTAATTAAAAAAGAAGATATCGAGAAACAATTCGAATAATCTTCATTTATTTTTTAAATGATCTGCTAATCTTTTAGATAATGCCAATATTGTTAATATTGGTGGTTTTCCAGGAGATACTGGAAGTACACTTGCATCACTAACAAATAAACCTTTTATTTCAGTTTCCTGATTAGTATCAACTACTTTTCCAATAGCTGCAGTTCCTCCAGGATGTGCTCCCCTATAAACTGTTGAACCAATAGTTGACGGATCTACACCAGCTTTTTCCAAAATAAAACCTGCTGTTGCAACACCCTCTGCTAAATACCTAATATCATTAATAGTGTTTATTTTAACAACATCCCCATCATCATCTACATATCCTTTAGCATCATCAGCAGTTTTGACCATGATGCTCAAAATATCTTCATCGGAAACTTTTTTATCATCAATATTACCTTTAATAAATGATGAGAAATGTGGAGATAAAACAAAGTTTTTACCAATAACTAAACCTGCCATTTGAACTTCAGTATTGAAATTAATATCTTTAATATATCCTCCAACACTAACAAACGGATCAAAGAATAATTCACGACCTGCATCGATTCCTGCCTGTCTTAAGATTAATGTAGAACCTATCGCACCGGCAGATAGTACAACAGTATCAGATAAACAACTTTCTTCATTATCATCTTTGATATATTTAACTCCTTTAACTTGACTATCTTCAACAATTACATCAATAACTTCAGCTTCCGTTATTAATTTAGCACCCATATCAACTGCTTCATCAACAAAATCTTTTCCTGACCATTTTGCATCGGCAGGACATCCAAAAGCACATTTTCCACATTGAATACAATCTTTTTCACGAATTGCCTTTGGCATTTTCATTGTGTTTAATCCAAGTTCACGAGCCGCATCTAGAAATAACTGTGTTCCTCTACCGATATGTGAATCATCTAACTGATGAACATTAATTAAGTTTTCGACATATTTATATTCATCAGATATACCTATATCAAACTCATATAATTCTTCGTCAAGTGCTCTTACCATATTAGACATGGAAACGATAGTTGCACCACCAATACAAGTGGTTGTTAATAAATCAACATCATCATTATAAACATCATAATAATTAAAAGCATCTTTAGATTTTATATAAGGGCCTTTTTCAATTATGGTTACTGGAATATCATCTTTTGCTAATTCACGAGCAATTATTGCACCACCAGCACCAGTACCTACAATAATAACCATCAAATCACGCCAAAATTTATTATATCAATTGTTATATTTATAATAAGTAATATAAAAATATTAATGTAATATGAAATTCAAACCATTAAATGAATAAACATGAGGAGTAAAAAAGAATGGAAGAATATATTGGTCTATTTGAAAAAATTATTGAAAAAATAACTCCTGAAGTAGATTATGTTGATATTAGAGCCGGTGAAGGAAATGGAACTTCAATATTAATGAAAGATGGAGAAATTGATGAAATAAATACAGGAATTTCCCATTCTGCAAGAATTAGAGTTTTAAAAAATGGTGCTTGGGGATTTGCATATACAACAGATATGTCAAAACTTGATGAAATCTCCAAAACTGCCATAACCCTTTCAAATTCACTAAAAGGAGATATTGAATTAAGTGAATCTGAAATTATAAAAGATAAAATTATAATAGATACAAAAATACCTCCAAAAGATATCTCAATTGAAGAAAAAAAAGATGTTTTAAAAGAAGTTAGTGATTCTGCAAACATTAAAGAAGTAAATAGTACTACCGCAGGATATAATGATAGTGAAATTGATGAATTATTCCTTAATAGTGAAGGTAGTCAAATACAAGTAAAGTCAAGTCGTGTCCGAATGGCTCTAAATGCAACCGCTACTGATGGAAACATAATACAATTTGGACATGGCAGCATTGGTGGAGTAAAAGGTTTTGAAGTAATTAATGATATAGATATCGAACAATTCGGAAGAGATATTGGAAATAAAGCTTCAAGATTATTAAAAGCACAACCTGCACCATCAGGGAAATTTAAAATAATCGCTGATCCAGAATTAACCGGAGTAATGATTCATGAAGCATTAGGTCATGCTACTGAAGCCGATTTAATACTGCAAAATGATTCCATTCTTAAAGATAAATTAAACACAAAAATAGCTTCAGACATTGTAAATATCTTTGATGATGCAACTATTAAAGACGGATTTGGATATTATCCTTATGATGTAGAAGGAATTAAAACAAAACCAAATCAATTAGTAAAAGATGGTAAGCTCATATCCCTACTATCTTCAAGAGAAACTGCATCTAAAATAAACATGAAATCCTCTGGAAATGCTAGATCAAGCATTGCAGACCAACCAATTGTAAGGATGAGTAATACTTATCTTCAACCTGGAGAATTATCATTTGAAGAACTAATTGAAGATATTACTGATGGAATTTATCTTAAAGGTTCAAGAGGCGGACAAGTTGATACCGGTAAAGGAATATTCCAATTTAATGCTGCAGAAGGATTTAAAATTGAAAATGGTGAGTTAACAACACCACTAAGAGATGTATCATTATCAGGGAATATTCTAGAAACTCTAAAAAATATCGATTCAATTGGAAATGATTTTAAATTAAGTACTGGATTTTGTGGAAAAGACGGACAAACTGCACCTGTCGGAGATGGTGGACCACACACAAGAATTGTTGATGCTCTTGTTGGTGGAAGTAATTAAAGGATGTGTAAATATGATAAGTGAAGAAAATGGAAAATATTTAGTTGAAATAGCTAAAAAAGCAATTATAACATATTTAGAAACTGGGACAAAAATAGATATTCCTTATGACTGTCCCGAAGAACTTAAAGAGAATTTGGGTGTTTTTGTTACATTAAACAAAAAAAATAGATTAAGAGGTTGTATTGGTTATCCAGAACCTATTAAAAGTGCAATTGAATCTGTGATAGACGTATCTATTGCAGCCGCATTCGAAGATCCAAGATTTCCAGCATTAAAAAAAGAAGAATATGATCAATTAAGTTTCGAAGTAACTGTATTAACAACACCACAATTAATTGAAATTGCACATCCGAATCAATATTTTGATGAAATTGAAATTGGAAGAGATGGGTTGATAATTCAAAAAGGCTATGCTAAAGGTTTACTTCTCCCGCAAGTCGCTACAGAAAATTGTTTTACACAGGAAGAATTTTTAGAACATACCTGTATGAAAGCTGGAATTAGTGCAGACAGTTGGCTAGATGAAAGCTGTGATGTATTTAAATTCCAAGGACAAATATTTAAGTAGTGATAAAAATAATGATAATTTTATAATTTCATGAATTTGGGGGTCATCCGCCAATTTAATTAATTAAATTCATATGCAGTTTCATGTCTTAAATGGAATATTCGAAATTCCATTTTTTCTATTTTCTTAGTTTAAATTCACCCCCACCATATATGTCTGAGTTAAATCAAGTTTGATTTTCATATCATTGGCTTTAATCTCAACAACACATCACAAATGAAAAATAAAAACTATTTCTGATTTAACATTACTTTTATATTTATTGAATTTAACAAGTAGATATAAGGAGTTTATTAACATGGATGATTTAACAGAAAAGATTATTCTAATTACCGGTGCATCAAGTGGAATGGGCTATGAAATGGCAAAGGAATTGTTGGCTCACAATGCCACCGTAATAATTGCATCAAGACAAGGATTAAAATTAGATAATGCTTATGAAGAACTGGCATCATCATACAGAGATGTTTATGCAGTGCCTTTTGACGTTCGTGATGAAAATTCCATTGTCGATGCTTCCAAATGGTTTGATGAGAATTTTGACCATTTAGACATGTTAATTAACAATGCTGGAATTGGTGATAATGCTCCTGGAATGGATAATAACAATGCATTCTTTGAAATTCCAACAGATACTGTTAAAGCAATTGTTGAAACCAATTTCATAGGTTTTTTCATGGCTGTAAGCAAATTCATTCCATTCATGTTAAATGCCGGCGGCAGTATTGTTTACGTATCCACCAGTGATGAGACAATGACCCGTGAAGGACAATTACCATACGGACCTTCAAAAGCAGGATCTGAAGCAATGGCAAAAATCATGTCTAAAGAACTTAAGGACTACAGTATTGATGTTAACATACTTTGCCCAGGCGGTTTTACAGATACTGGAATGGCTGGCGAAGGTGTTAAGGAATTCTTCCAGAAAAACAACATGCCCATTCTTAAGCCAACTGTTATGAATAAGGCAATACTGTTTTTAGCATCCGATGAATCAAATGGAACAACTGGTGAGAAAATCATTGGAAAAGATTTCTAAATTTTACAGGAATAGCAACCTTATCCTGCCCAAGTCAGTAAAACAAGTAAAAATATAATTTTTTATAAAAAAATTATCTATTTAATCATTTAAATGCGCTTTATATTTCATTAACAATATCTCGAAGTTGGCGAATGTGATAATTAAACTTCCAATTAAAAAAGCATATAAGTTTGAAATAAACATCAAAATAACAGTCATTCCACAAAGTGTAGCCGCCAATATCAATACCAAATCCTTTTTAGTCAAATTGACCCCAGACTTATAATATTGCTTGTTAACCAAAATGGATATGTAAAAGATAGCTAATGAAACAATCATCAAAATGCTTACAAACCAGTAGTTTACCTCACCCGAATGCACCAGCTCCAATGCAACGGTTACAAGATTGATGCTGATGATTATGAAATAATGGCTAAACATCAGTCTTAAAGACCTTTCAATTCTCTCATGCTGCATCAGTCTATGAATCTGAACTACATATGAACCGAACATGGTAATCACAATCAGGAATACTAAAATCGGCACCAGATTAAAATCTGTAACATCAAAAAAATGTGTAAGGCCAACTATAGCTTCACCAAAAGTAATGATTGTTAAAAGTTCAAACCGCTCAACAAGATGGGGGAAATTTATTATGCTCTTATTGAAGTTGCCTTTAAGGAAAAACGGTAGGAATGCACCTGTCAAAACCGCCAAAACATTTATCCAAATCACATAATCTTCAAAACTTAAAATATGGCATAAAATTGCAATATAGTGTGCTAGATTTTTCAGAATGAATCAAGTGTTTTATAACGTTGTTTTAGTTGAATTTCTAGTGTTTGTTGTCCAATTTTCTTTGGGGT
>CACZPT010000076.1 GCA_902783085.1 uncultured Methanobrevibacter sp. | reverse complement strand
TTTAAAATAAAGAAAAAATAAGAAGAAAAAATATCAAGGCTCAAAAATTATTAAAAATCGAAATCACTTAAGTTTTTGAAAGAGCCTATATTAACCTTATAAAAAAATAATTATGTCATTTTAAAAAAAATATTATCAACTAATAACAACAGTGTTTCCAGCACTATATCCATTGTAAAATGATGTTATAATATAAGTACCTTTCATTAAATTAATATTTAAACTAGCTACACCATTTTCATTAGTTAATCTTGTATATAATACACCATTAATATTAAATTGAACATTAGTTAAAGGATATGGATTACCTTGTCCATCTAAAGCAGTAGCCTGGAATTTTGACCCGTCCTTATATTTCATGACAAGATTATTCGTTATAAGGATTGGCAATACCTTAATATTATTTGAAACTTGAGATTCACCATATTGAGCAGTAATAATGAAATCACCCGGATCCAGGTTAATAGCTAAACTAGCAACACCATTTGAATCTGATATTCTTTGATAAAATACTCCATTGATATTAAATGTAACATATACATTTGCAAGGGCTTTACCATCATCAGATAAAACACGAACAGAATATTTGGAAGCATTTTTATAGTATTTAATTAAATCATGATTATCAGTTATTCTTGATAGTACAGTAACACTAACACTGTACATTTCTTGTGTAACCGGGTTTATAATAGTTAAAATATAAGAATCAGGATCTAAATTAATATTTAATCTGACAATACCCCGTGAATCTGTAGTTCTATTATAAAATACACCATTAATATTCATTGAAATAGCTTTATTAACAACAGGATTTCCATTATAATCCATGATTTTTGCATAAAACTGTGAATTATTTTTATAATATTTAACTAAATCATTAGCAATTATAGTCGGTTTAATTAAAACCGTACCATTTGCAGATGATGAAGCGTATTGTGAATCACCATTGAAAATAATAGCTATAGAATAATTTCCCTTATCCAAGTTTAAACCCATTGAAATTAATCCTTGTGAATCTGTAACTTTTGTATATTTTACACCATTTATAAAGATATCTAATGTCTTATTTGACAATCGATTACCTGAATAATCTGTTAAAAGAGCAGTAAGTCTTGTTCCATCATGAGAATACATTGTAATATCATCAAATACAATAATTGTATCAAAAGGTTCGATTATAAAGTTAGCTGAATCATTAGCTTGATAAAAATTATTACTGAACTCAGCATTAATATTATATTTTCCAACTTTTAAATTATTTAAATCTAAAATAACTAACCCATTAGTCATTCTTAAATTGTATTCATCATTTCCAATCCTAACTAAGAGTATACCATCTAATTTAGAAGATAAAGAAAAAGCAATTGACACATTATTCATATTTTTATCAACTTTTATGTCCAAATCAACACTAGCTTTCTTGACTGAAAATATATCAATATCGGAATTTGAATTATAATTATTGTTACCCTTAAACACTACTTTAGCAGAGTAATCACCAATACTTAAAGAATTAGAAATATAATTAATAGAATTAGAAGTTATCGTATAGTTAATATTGCCAACAGTTAAAATACAGTTATAATTTAATTTATTACCTTTCAAATCAGTTAAAACCAAATCAACAGCCAAATCATCACCATAATAAATATCGGCTATTGATAAATTAATATAAACATCAGATTTTGATACTGTCAATAGAGCACTCTTATTAACAGGATTATAATTCTTATTTCCACTAAATTTAGCAAAAATTTGATATTTAGAAGCATCAAAAATAGTTTTAATTGTATAAGGACTATTAGCAAGAGTATAGTTATTGGATAAAATACTTAAAATAACATTTTCATTCAAATTACTATTATTAATACCTAATAAAGCAACATTAACCTTGATATTATCACCGTAAACAATGTTAATATTATCTAAATCAATTACAGGAGTATATCTACTAACAATAAACGAATCATTAGCAAATGCAGTATTATATCCTACACCCCCATTATAATAAAGATAAGCATCATAGCTACCAGCATCTATAATATCGGAAATAACATTGACAAAATTAGAATTACAAGTATAGTTCTTATTATTAATAGTTAAAACAACACTGTCATTTATTTTAATACCATTTTTATCAACTAAAGAAATATTAGCTATTAACTTATTACCATAAACAATATTTGATATTTTTAAAGATAAATCAACATCATGTCTTTTAACAGTGAAGTTATCATAGTCGACCAAAATGTAATCGTTTATAATATATGTAGCTTTTACAGTATAATTACCAGATGGATAAATGTCATCAATTATAAACAGTGAATTTGATTGTGCACTATAAGAATGATTTCCAATAAGTAATTCAACAGTACCGTTAATTAAACTACCGGTAGAATATTTTAAAGTAATATTTGAAATTAAATTTTGACCATAATAGATATCATCAATACTTACAGATAAAATTTCATCCGGTTTATTAAACAATTGAGTTATGCTGGATTGTGAGTAATGAGAGTTTTCATTATAGGTAACTGTGATATTAAAGAAGTGATTTTGTAAATTAGCATTTGATAAACTAGCCACTCCATTATTAACAAAAACAGTGTAATCATTACCGTCAACTGTGAAAGTAAGATTTCCAATGTTGACAAAATTACCGTATGAATCCAAAACCAAACAAGTAACATTAGCAAAATCAGATGAAAACTCAAGATTGTCAAAAGTAATATTGGTATCTAAACAGTTAATTGTAAATGCTTTAATACAAGCTACTTGAGAGTAATAAGTATGTCCTCTACCGCTATAAGAATATTTAAATAAATCTATCCAATTTTCACCATCATAACTTAAAAATGAAGTATTGTTAAAGTAACGGGTTCTCATAGAAGAATAATTTTCAGAAATCGGAACCCAAGCTTCACTATCAGTTACAATTTTTAAAACAATTTTGAAATTATCCCCTTTATAAACAGGAATGAATTCATTGAGATTAAAAGTATAGTATCCACATGGAGCTGAACCTGTTTGTGTAAGCATTAAATTATTATTAACATAAACTTCACAGGTCCAATTGCTTTGTCTATTAAAGTAAGTTGAAAATGCAGCTATTAACTCATCTGAACTTGCATTAAAATTATTTTGATACCATATCGTGGATTGATTAGTTAATAAGTAATCAGTCTTTCCTAAAACATCATATTGATAATTTTTATCATATCTTACAGTATCATTGAAAATAAATGTATATAATGAATCTGGACTATTAAGCTTTGCACAAGTTGTATCATAGTAAGAAACATAAAAATAACCACCATATCCACTATTAGTTCCCCAACTATTTTTGCAAATCCAAGCACCATCAGCTGGAGGTTTATTTCCAAAATTATTTAGAGAATAATCATCATCCCAACCAACAATAGCAACTGCATGGTCAGAAGTTGGATCACCACTATAATACTGATTTTTAGAATTTACCATCTTAATACCTGTAAAAACAGCACCATAATCCATAATAGCCTTTTTAACAGCATCGTTATCTGTATAGCTAGTTCTATTTATGAATAAAATATTTTGAACATGAAAAATACTATCATAAAGTGGAGATAATAAAGAATTAATAACATATGGATCATCACTTTCTAAAACTGGGCCAAGCCATCCATTATAATAACCAATAGGCATATAAATATATCCACCTACATTAGTTTCAATTTTCCAACCATACTCAGAATAATAGGCCATTAAATTCTTCATATTTTCTTCAGATAAATCAAGTGAAGGACCACCAGCTTTTATAATACATGCCTCTAAAACAGCACTTGATGCAAAAGCCCAACAATTACCATTGCTACCTTGATTTTTAACAGATGTAATATAACCATAATCTCTTGAATCGTATTTTGAAGGTAAAACACCATCATATGATAAATTATAAATTAGCTGAGTATAATTTCCACTTTCAAAGACATAATTATAATAATCAGTCTCATATAATTCATTGTTGATATATTTGTTGTTTCTAAAATTGACTATGTTTAAAGAGCTATAAACAGCAGAACCTGCTCCAGAATATGCGACATTATCGATAAATTCATTTAAGTATAATCCAAATGATGCATTATCACAATAAACCGCACCACCAATATCAGCAGAGTTATTATAAATAATAGATTTATTGATTTCTAATTCATCATACATTTGGTAAAAAGCACCACCATAGAATGTTGCTGTATTATTATAGGATTTACTGCCTGTAAAATAAAAATCACTACTTAAAGAACATACTCCACCACCAATTACTGCATTATTAAATGACATGGTAGAATTATGAACATGACAAGAGGATTCAGAAGTTAAAAAAATAGCTCCACCAATTCTAGCTGAATTATTTTCTAAAATTGAATTATAAATCGTGATATCTGCTTTACTTCCATATATTGCTCCACCAGAATATGCATAATTACTGTAAAATTCACAACCGAAAAAAATATTATTGGAATTGAGCTTATTTGAACGTTGGGTTGCATAAATTGCACTTTCAGAAGAAGTATCTCTAAAAATTACATTAGTTGCATTTAAAATTCCGGAGTTTTTAATAGTTGAGCCCATAAAAGTTAAATTATAAAGTTTTAATTCACCATTATTTACAAAAGTATTACCTGCATGCTGAATTATAGTATTATCTTTGCTTTGACCAATAATATTTAGAAAAGTGTTGGCATTAATTGTTTTTGTAATATCTAAAGAATATACACCATCAGCAAAGTACAAGGTAGCATTGACAGGAATTCTAGATGATTTGAAATATTTATACGGACTAACTATACTCCCATCACCATCATTACTAACTGAAGAATCAAAATAAACATCATTGGTTGTATTTGAAACAACTTCATTTTGGCCATCTAAGCCAACATCACTAACAATATGATTTGAAACAACTTCATTTTGGCCATCTAAG
>CACZPT010000075.1 GCA_902783085.1 uncultured Methanobrevibacter sp. | reverse complement strand
TATCATTTAAAACAGCATCTTCACCGATTAAATCAATAGATTTATTTATGTTAATAGTGTCAATACCTAAATTGCTGAATTCACCAACAAAGGTTAAGTTATCACAGATAATTGAATCTTTTAAAGTACCATTTTCATCAAAGAAGTTGAAGAATGTTTCATTAGTTACAATAAATTCAACTGACAATGTGGATGAGTTAGAAGTTGGGTTGTAAACTTTATCAACACTAAATGAATATTCTAATGAATAATCACCGCAAGGTAATATTGGGATAGTGAATGTAGCAGTACCATTAATAACATCTGCTGTGTATGTTTCACCAAGTAATTTTAAAACAAGTTTACCTGTGTTAACTTTTTTATCTCCATCCAATACAGTTACGTTGAATTGTGTTTCTGCATGTTGTAAAAGAATATCTTCAGCTAAAATAGTAGCATTTCCAATAACTAATGGATTTTCAACAGTTAAATTAACAATTTGATTATCTACGGTAGCTTCAACATAATAACCTTGATTTTCAGTACCTTCAAATGGAATAGTAATAGTTCCATTAATGGTTCCGTTAGTTTGAGCTAAAGTACCATTAGTAGCTGAAATAACAAATTCACGAGGATTAATTGCTCCAGAATAATCAGAAACATTTTCACCATCAAATACTTTGAATGCTAAAGTTACATCTTGTAATAATCCAGTGTTATCAGTTGCATTTAATGTTAATATTAAATAGCTTTCAGGATTTACAATGTTTTGAGTGTTTTCTTTGATTTTAAAAACACTGTTACTGATAAAGTTAGTGGTTGTTATAGTAGCATTATCATATGTTGCATTGTTACTTCCCCACCAGTTATCAGAAATATCCATATCAATGGTTAAACCGCTAGCATGACCAATCTTACCTGCAACTGATGAATTACCAATAATTACAGAATCATGTATTGTAAGTGATAATCCGTCACCTGAGTTAAAAATTGCAGCTACATACTCAACATTGTCAAATATACATTGACTGAATAATCTATGTGAATGGAAAGAAGAACCTGAAGTTCTTGTATAGAATACATTAACTGCAGCAACATCTTTAAATGTTGAATTGTAAACTTCCATATCACCAGGAACTAATGTATAACCTCCACTAGCTAAATTCCAGGAGTTAATTCCTCCGAAAACATAAGGAGCAAAACTTGTGCCCTCATTAACAAAAGTGGAATCGAAAATATAAATATTTTCAGATGAACCGATACCTAAACAGATTACAGATCTTGATGGATCATAAACATGTGCACCAATAACTTCAGCAATAGTCCTATTAGTTACTTTAAATAAAGAACCTTCAATAGTAATATTACCTTTTTGGCCACCAAATGCACCAATAGCTATTAAATCCATATTCATAGAATAAGCATCTATACTATCAATTACATTTGAATTATACATGTATAATTCGCCTTGGGTGGATATTGTGGATAATCTTCCTGCATGATTTCCTTCAAAAGTAGTGTTATTAATGATTAAAGTACCATCGTTGTAAATAGCACCACCATAATATGCATTAGCTCTTTTACTAATATCATAATATCCATTATCAAAGAAATAAGAATTATTTATAGTTAAAATACCTGCAGTATTGATAGCACCACCATAATTACCTTGACATTCAATAAATTCCACATTGTTAAATTCTGCATTAGCACCTTCCTCAACATATATTGCGGATTGTGTATCGCGAGAAGCTCTTTTTAATGTCATGTTAGCTAATGTGAAGTATTTATCTCCTGCTAAAATTGTTAAGAAATAATTTGCAGTATTATCGCTGATAATTGTTTTATTTGTTCCTTCACCAACGATAGTTAAATAAATTGTAGTTGGAATATCGATATTGGTATTTAAAGTACCTGAGTAAGTTCCTTCCAATACATGAACAGTTACATTAGTAGATTTTTTATAACCTTCAGCTAATGCTTTTGAAATTGTTTTGAAAGGACTATTTTTACTACCATTGTTGTTATCATCACCAGTTAAATCAGATACATATAAATCAATGCTGTCTAACTGACCGGTAATGTTTGTAGTTACTGTACCTGATACATATGTGTCATTTTCATTTGCATATTCATAAATAGCTGTGAAATTGTAAATTTTATTGTTTTCAAAACCAACGAATGTGAAAGTTGCATTTTGATTGATTAAATCAGATTTTCCTACAAGATTACCATCTAAATAGAATTTAACTTCTCCACCACCAATAATTGCGCCTGATGGATGATTTACACTAACAGTTAATGTGTCAGATAATTCTGTTACATTTAAACTATTAGCAGTGATAGTGAGATCGCCTAAGTGAGTAAACACATTATTACCTGAACTTGGTCCGATAAATATATCATTACCTTTTGCAGCAATATTGTTTTCGAAAATAACGTCTTCAATTTCGATTGGACTGAAATTATCTGTTTTACCGTGGTTTAAGATATATAATGCTCCACCATTAGAATCGGCAGTGTTGTTGATGAATTTTCCACCTTTAATTTTACCTGTATTGATTGCTAAACCTGCACAATCCACAGAAGCAGTGTTGTTAATAAATTTAATATTTTCAATGAGTATTTCTGAATTTGCATTAGATCCTCTAAAGTAAGCAACATAACTTCTTACATCATTACCAATAAATGTTTCATTAATAGATATAATGTTATTAGCGCTGATATATGCAACATAATTAGCACTGGACCCGGTAACTACATTATTTATGTAAGTATTGTTTACAGCCAATGTAGCTCCTTGAATATAGTATGCTGCTCCACCACTACTACCAGCAATAGTTATATTTTCAAAAGTATTGTTTTTGAGAATAATTAATTTGTTGCCGTTGGTGGCTGCCCATAAAAATCCTGTAGAAGTTCCTGCATCTGAATTCTTAAATACAGAATTATAGATTTCACAATTATAAAAGTTTAATTGACCTGTACCATCAATATAAGTTAAATTATCAATGATAACTTTTTCATTACCTGATTGAGCACGGATATTTTTTGAATTTTTTACAATACAATCTTTCATAGTGAATGTATAACCATTTACAACATTACCATCACAATTAATAACGGTTAAGTTAATAAAGGTTGCTTCCAAGTTTTGACCTAAGTTAAACACTCCGGCTGAACTCCAACCAGATTTTGTATGGTTAACATCAATTATAGTATTGCCGTAGGATTCACCTATGATTTTGATTTTACCAACATTTGAATATGATAAATCAAAATTTTGAGAACCTGTATATAAACCATCTTTAACATGGACTGTTAAATCAACAGTTGTTGCAGTACCAACATCCAAAGCATGTTTTAAAGTTAAGAATGGGTTTGATTCACTACCATCACCAGTAGTATCGTTACCATTTAGAGATACCCAAAATTCAGCTGGAGAATGGTCAAAATCAACGTTTGCTGTTCCATTTGAAACAATTACTCCGAATGGGTTAGGATTAGTATCATAAGATTGAGTACCTGAAATTGTGTATTGACCGTTTTCTAATAATTTACTTACTGATAATTTTGCAACACCATCATTTCCGGAAGAAGCACTACCTACATTAGAACCATTAATATAAAAGTACACTTTTGCATTTTTAACCAAATTACCATCAACATCAGTGACAGTTGCATTTAAATTAAAAGTAGTGCCTGTTATGTCCACATCAGCAAAGGTAACTTTTGAATTAATATTTGTGTTTGCATAGATTGCTGCAGTAGAAGAATTACAGTCAATAAATGAATTGTTTTTAAGATATGCATTTTGGGTAAATAATAAAGCACCATTTGAACCTGTGTATGAACAATTAATAAATACATTATCGGTTATATTTGCAATATTATCCCCGTTATTGTATGTAACATGCAAAATAGCATAATAAGAATTTTTTAAGTTTTTAAAAGTATTTCCTTTAATTATTGATTTACCTGTTTGAATGGAAACACCTGGAGCATATGCATATGAACTAGAAGATTCAGCACCATCAAAAACATTATTAATAAGAGTAATTATAGAATTTTGTGAAAAATAAAGATCTGCCATTTGACTTGCCTTATTTTTCAAAAATTTTGAATTAATAATTGTTAAAGGATTTGCTTTTTCTTGATATATAGTCGCTAAATTAGTTGCTTCGTTTGCCTCAAAAATACAGGAATCAATAGTTAAATCACCTGAAGATCTTATTGCAGAACCCATATCTCTTTTACCATTTTTAAAAGTGATATTTATTAATTTTACAATTGAATCTGCACCTATTGAGTTAATAATAGGGGATTCGTCATCTCCATCAATTATAGTTCCACCATTTGAATCACCAATTATAGTTAAAGTCCCATTATAATTTAAATGAGCCAAATTAATTACTAAATTGGTGTTATTTTCGCCTGAATATACACCTGCTCCAACATGAATAGTTGCATTATTAGAAGCATTGACTTGTGAAATAGCCCTATTCAGTGAAGCAAATGGACTTGATGAACTACCAGTATTTGAATCGTTACCAGCAGTATCAACATATATATTTTGACTAGGAGTATCTGCAGAAATTATATCTGCAGAATTACTTGCTGCAAGATTTGAAGAATTATCATCTACAGCACTTACAGCACCAATTGATAAAATAGCTAGTAATATAATACTAACTAATAAAGTTTTACTTAATTTCAAAAAACACACCAAATATAATTTTTTATAAAAAATATTATCAAACATGAAAAAATCAAGTATATTTGATAAAAAGTCATATTCACCATAATGAATATATGATTATATTTATTAAAAACAATATTTAAAGTTAATTAAAAATTATAGAAAATAAAGTATAATTTAAAAAGTATTGACAACGACATAATTTGAAATGGTTAATCCACCATAACTAGAAGAAATAATATACTTACCCTGCATTAAATTAATATTTAACCTTGCAACACCATTACCATCAGTGAATCTATCATAAAATACCCCATTGATATTAAAGACAACCTTCTGATTAGAATATGGCTTACCCATTCCATCCAAAAGATTAACCTTAAACTGAGACCCATCCTTATAATTCATATAAAGGTCTTTTGCAGATAAAGTAGGAAGAACAACAATATTAAATGAACTGGAAAATCCAAATTGATTTGTTAGAGTCAATATATATTTTCCAGGATCAAGATTAATATTTAACCTTACAATACCTTCCCCATTTGTCATACGAGTATAGAAAACACCATTAATATTCATAGTAACATTAACATTAGC
>CACZPT010000074.1 GCA_902783085.1 uncultured Methanobrevibacter sp. | reverse complement strand
GTGGTGTAGTTATTTGTTTCTTTTTTTCATCTTCATTTTTTCCAGCTGATTCATGAATCTTTCATCATAGTTTCTGGCCACATCTTCGTATTTGTTCCATATTCCAATGGCCGTTTCAGGTATGACTTCTCTTTTATCCTCTGAAAACTTAGTGTATGTGTGCATCATTTCTTTAGAATCTGAAATTAGGACTTTAACAAATGGGATGTCTGCCTTTTGAATATTAATGCCAGCATCTTTAAACATTTTAATAATGTTTACTTCCTTATAGTTTATATAACATGTTGGTGAAGCAAGGATATTAACTTTTAAATTTCTGTTACTTTTAAATGTTTTAATTAATGATTCTGCTTCATTTTCAAATAGAAAGCCTATCCTCATATTGACAGAGGTTTTTGATCGTTTAATGATTTCCACTTCTTGATTGATGATTTTTTCAACACCATATATTCTCCATATTGGTGCTTGAACTTGACTCATTCCATTTTCATAGACATTTGTTAGTGTTGTGATAGTATCATCTATTCTATTATTTAATTTTTCTTTTTCTCTTGATATTACTTCTATGGGGGACTTAACATTATAAGTTAAAGGTCTTCCATCTTCTATTTCAATATATTCTTTTTCATATAGCTTTTTTAGTACATTATAGATTTTTGATCTAGGTATTTCTGATTTTTCAGAGATTTCGGTAGCTGTTGCTGAGATTAATGAAGTAAGTGTTATATATGCTTGTGCTTCATACATTGTCAGTCCAAGTCCTTTTAATATTTTAATATTTTCATCCATTGTATTACCTTTTTATCAAATTAGTATTACAAATTAGCATTTTGCATTGGGTTTTAAGCCTAAAATATCATATATTTTACTTCGTGGAATGTTTGATTTTTCAGATACTTCAAATGTTGTGGCTTGAATTAATGAAGTGAGTGTTACATATGCTTGTGCTTCATACATTGTAAGACCAATTCCTTTAAGTAGAGATATATCTTCATTCATATTAACCATTATTTATTTTATCTTATTTATAATTACTACAATTAACCCTTAAAAAGTTACAAAATATTTAAATATTATTTAAATAAAACCTTTTATTATAAAATCATTTGAGGTAATTAAAATGGCAGATGGATTAGATATGTTTTGTTATCAATGTTCTCAAACAGCTAAAGGTACTGGCTGTACTATTAAAGGTGTTTGTGGTAAAAACGCAACTGTAGCAAGGTTACAGGATAATTTAATATTTACAATGAAAGGTATTAGTGCATATAATTATAATGCAAATGTTTTAGGAGAATTTAATCCTGAAATTGATGCATTTTTAACTAAAGGTTTATACACTACTTTAACTAATGTTAACTTTGATGTTGAAGATTTGGTTGCTCTTGCTTTAGAAGCAGGTGAAAAAAGTGTTGATGTAATGAGATTACTTAAAAATGCACATATTAAAGTATACGGTGAGCCACAACCTGTTGAAGTAAAAGTTGGTGCACAGGAAGGTCCAGCTATTATTGTAACTGGACATGACTTAAAAGCATTAGAAGAACTTTTAAAACAAGTTGAAGGAACAGATATTAAAGTTTATACTCACTCTGAAATGCTACCGGCTCATGGATATCCTGGATTAAATAAATATGAGAACTTGGCAGGTCAACTCGGAGGAGCATGGCATGATCAAAGAACAATCTTTAAGAAATACAATGCAGCAATTGTTGGAACAAGTAACTGTGTACTTCCTGCATTAGATGCATATAAAGAAAGAATGTTCACTATGGATGTAGCTAAATTGGAAGGAGTTAAAACAATTGAAGATTATGATTTTTCTGAAGTTATTGAATGTGCTAAAAACTTAGGATCACTTGAAACAGAAGAATTAACCACCATAACCACAGGTTGGAGTGCAGGAGCTATTGTTGAACATGCAGATAAAATCAAACAATTGGTTGAAGATGGTAAGATTAGAAGATTTTTTGTTGTTGGAGGATGTGATAAAGCAGCAAAACACAACGATTATTATAGGGAGTTTGTTGAAAACTTACCTGAAGATACAATTATCTTAACATTAGCTTGTGGTAAATACAAATTCAATGACTTGGATTTAGGAGATATT
>CACZPT010000073.1 GCA_902783085.1 uncultured Methanobrevibacter sp. | reverse complement strand
CAAATAAAAATATAAAAAACTTTCTAAAATAAAAATATAACAATGTTAACAAATAATCAATTTTTGCTTAAGTTTCTAGCAGTGAAATGCTTGAAATATAATAATCCTTGATAGAAATGAAATATTTAAAAATATGTCATAGAATTCCTGAAAGAAGTTTTCATATTAAAGGCCATCAATTTCCAGTCTGTGCAAGGTGTACTGGCTTTTATAGTGGATTATTTGTGTTTTTAATTTATGAATTTCTATTTAAAGTAAATTTCAATTTAGAATTGTTTATACTATCAATAATATTATTAATTCCTGTGTCTATTGATGGTTTTACACAATTATTTGATCTTAGAGAAAGTAATAATACCTTAAGATTTATAACAGGTTTTATTGGTGGAATAGGACTTATTATTTTTTTAAGAATTAGCATTATGACCTTGTATTATATCATTTAAACTTATTTTAAGTAATAATATAAAACAGCCTTTTGAGCATGAAGTCTATTTTCTGCTTCATCAAAAACAACTGACTGTAATCCATCAATTACATCAGCTGAAACTTCCTGGCCTCTAACTGCTGGAAGGCAATGCATAAATATGGCATTTTCATTAGCTAAATCCATTAATTCTTTATTAACCTGATATGGAGATAAATCCATTTCTCTTTGATTTGCCTCAGCTTCATCACCCATACTTACCCAAACATCAGTATATACAATATCAACATCATCTAAAGCAATTTTTAAGTCATCACTGACAATGATTTCAGTATTATTTTCCCCAGCATATTCACAAGCAGTCTTTAATATTTCATTATTCGGTTCATATCCTTTAGGACATGCAACAGACATATCCATTCCTAAAAGAGGAGCAATTAATAAAAGGGAGTTACATACATTATTTCCATCACCGACAAAGCAGATTTTTTTATTTTCAAAAGATCCGAAGTGTTCTTTTATTGTAAGCATGTCAGCTAATGCTTGACAAGGATGTTCTAAGTTAGTAAGCCCACTAATAACAGGTACATCAGAATATTTAGCAAGTTCGACAACATCGATATGTTCAATAGCTCTAATCATGATTCCATCAACAAAACGGCTTAAAACCTTTGCAGTATCTGATATAGGCTCTCCCCTACCCATTTGTAAATCGTTGGAAGATAAAAATATTGCTCTTCCACCTAATTGATACATTCCAACATCAAAAGATACTCTTGTTCTTGTTGATGATTTTTGAAAAATCATTGCTAAAGTCTTACCTTCCAAAGGTTTATCTTCAACATTACCTGCTTTAATTCTAATAGCTAAATCAATGATATTTCCTACATCCTCTTTAATATCACTAATTGATAATAAACTGCTCATCTCAAACACCCAAATAAAAATAAATGTTTATTATTAATATATATTAAATGTTATGTTTTCATTTTAAATCTTATATCCATAAATAGATAAATTGCCTAAAACATTAAAATCTAGCAAGTTTAAAATAGTGTTAAACTATAGCTATTTTTATTTAGAGATAATTTTTTAAAAAATCATTAAATAATATTAGACTACATAATTATAACCTAGTAGGCGATTAAATGAAAAGTGATAATATTAAAAAAGGAATTCAAAGAGCCCCACATAGGTCTCTTTTAAGAGCTTGTGGAGTTGAAGATAAGGATTTTGAAAAACCATTTATTGGAATAGCTAATAGTTTTACTGATATCGTTCCAGGCCATATTCATCTAAGAGACCTTGTTGAATTTGTAAAGGAAGGTATTATAGCTGCCGGCGGTGTACCTTTTGAATTTGACACAATGGCAATTTGTGATGGAATAAGTATGAATCACGAAGGAATGAAATATTCCCTTCCTTCAAGAGAAATCATAGCTGCAACAGTTGAAAGTATGGCTAAAGGACATGCATTTGATGGACTTGTTTTAATTCCAAGCTGTGATAAAGTTGTTCCAGGTATGATAATGGGTGCATCAAGAATTAATATACCGAGTATTGTTGTTACTGGTGGACCAATGGCTGCAGGTAATTATAAAGGAAAAAATGCTGATTTGATTACTGTTTTTGAAGCTGTTGGTGAATATTCTGCAGGTAAAATTGAAGAAAGTGAAGTTTATGAAATAGAAAAATGTGCTTGTCCAGGAGCTGGAAGTTGTTCTGGTTTGTTTACAGCCAATACAATGGCTTCCATTACAGAAACATTAGGTCTATCACTGCCTTTATGTGCTACAACTCATGCAAACACTGAAGAAAATAATAAAATAGCATATGAATCTGGTGTTAAAATTATTGAATTAGTCGAAAAAGATATTAAACCATCAGATATTTTAACTCAAGAAGCATTTAATAATGCAATCGCTGTAGATATGGCATTAGGCGGTTCATCAAATACTGCCCTTCATATACCTGCACTTGCAAGTGAAGTTAAAGGTGTAGATGTAGATTTAGAATTATTTGATAAAATCAGTCGTGAAGTTCCACATATTGCATTGATTTCACCGGCTGGAGAAGACAGTATGATGGATTTACACCTTGCTGGAGGTATTCCTGCAGTATTAAAAACATTAGGTGATAAAATAAACACTGCTCCATTAACAGTGACTGGTTTAACAATAGCTGAAAACATAGAAAATGTTGAAAATAAAAATACTGACGTTATCCATACTCTAGATAATCCTGTACATAAAGATGGTGGAATAGCTATTTTAAAAGGTAATCTTGCACCAAATGGTAGTGTAGTTAAAAAAGGTGCAGTGGCTGAAAACTTAATGCATCTTAAAGGCCCTGCAAAAGTATTTAATTCTGAAGAAGAAGTTACACAAGCTATTTTCAATCACGAAATCCAAGAAAGAGATATCATTGTTATTAGATATGAAGGTCCTAAAGGCGGCCCTGGAATGAGAGAAATGTTGAACGCAACATCAGCTCTTGCAGGTATGGGCATTAAAGATGTGGGACTTATTACCGATGGAAGATTCTCCGGAGGAACACGTGGTCCATGTATAGGACACGTATCACCTGAAGCAATGGCAGATGGTCCAATTGCAATAGTACAAAATGGAGATATTATTGAAATTGATATTAATAACAGATCCATCAATGTTGATTTAACAGATGAAGAAATATCCAATAGATTATCTAAAGTTGAAAAACCAGAAAGCGAAGTAGACGGATGGTTATCAATTTATCAAAAAATTGTTCAGTCAGCAGATAGTGGTGCTATCTTAAGGTAGTGTTAATAATGGAAATATTAAAATATAATGATATTGACTTAAAAGAAACAATTAAAAGATCAGAACAAGATGTAAATAATGTTTTAGACACTGTTTCAGAAATATTAAACAATATTAGAGATAATGGTGATGAATCCATAAAATCATATACTGAGAAATTTGATGGAGTTATAATAGATGAGTTAAAAGTATCAAGCGATGAAATCAAACAAGCCTATAATACTTTAGATGATGATTTACTTGCTGCTTTAAAACAAGCTGCAAAAAATATTGAAAAATTCCACAAAAAACAGATTCCTAAAGAATGGAAAATTGAAGTAAACCCAGGAATTGTCGCAGGTCAAATTGTAAGACCAATAAATTCTGCAGGTTGTTATATTCCCGGAGGTAGAGCTGCTTATCCTTCATCAATATTAATGACTGTTATTCCAGCGAAAATTGCAGGCGTTGAAAAAGTAGTTTGTGTTACACCTCCTCAAAAAGATGGAAAAATACTAGATGCAATTTTAGTTGCAGCAGATATTGCTGGTGCTGACGAAATCTACAAAGTAGGTGGTGCACAAGCTATTGGAGCACTAGCTTATGGAAGCGAATCTATTCCAAAAGTTGAAAAAATAGTAGGTCCCGGAAATATATTCGTTACAGCAGCGAAGAAACTAGTCTATGGTCAAGTAGATATTGAGTTTCCAGCAGGCCCGTCTGAAGTGTTAATTCTTGCAGATGAAAGTGCAAATCCTGAATTTTTAGCAACAGATATATTAGCTCAAGCAGAACATGACCCTAATGCATCTTGTTTTTTAGTAACTGACTCTGAAGAAATTGCACTTAAAACTGATGAATTTGTTGAAAAATTAACTAAAGAAGCTCCAAGAAAAGAAATTATTGAAGAATCATTATCAAAAAGTGGAAAAATTATTATCACTAACACCTTCAAGGAAGCTATTTATGTTACAAATGAATATGCTCCTGAACATTTAATCATAACCACTAAAAATGATGAAAATACTTTAAATTATATTAAAAATGCTGGTTCAATCTTTTTAGGAGAATATTCACCAGTTGCAGCAGGAGACTATGGCTCTGGAACAAACCATGTATTACCTACTGGCGGTGGAGCTAAAATGTATTCCGGTCTTTCTACAGAATCTTTTATTAAAAAGCCTACAGTTCAAAAAATTACAAAAGAAGGTTTAAAAGAGTTATCAAAAACTTCGGTTCCAATAGCTGAATATGAAGGGTTTTTTGCTCACTCCAATTCTTTTAAAACAAGATTAAATAAATAGCAATGGCTATTTATTTATCTTTATTAATTATAGTTAGTTAATTAAAATTTAAACTTACATTTTAATTAAAAATTAAATAACTGTCAATGAATTAAATTAAACAATATCTAAGAAATATGAGATTCCTAATCATTATTATAAACAAAAAATATTAGAATTAGTTTACATCTATACAAAAAGCAAACATTTAAGTGTTACAAATTGGCATAAATAAAAATAAGATATAATATTTGTCTTAATGATTACTACTTTTAAAATATGTGATTTTTAAAATTGGGAATGTGGTTTAGAAAATGAGAAGAAGAAAAAAATTAATAATTGCTATTCTTGTTGTTATTCTTATTGGATTAATATCTTTTATAGCTCATGCATTTTTCATAGGCCCAGATTTAACTAAAGGAGAAATGAATGTATTAATATTAGCTTCTGAAAAAGGTGAACAGCCAAATGGTGCTGTAGATATGGCATTTATGGTTCATTTAGTGAATGGGTCACTAGATAATTATACTCCTGTATATCCTGGAGGAATGTCACATCCTTCAAAGCCCGCCCCAGGCAATATTGGTGGAAGAATGATGCTTCACGATTGTCTCTGGGATGGAACGGGTGTAGGTATGGAAAATGCAGCAGAAATAGTTGAAGCTAATACTGGAATGCATGCTAATGCAGTAGTTATTATCTATACTGACGGTTTAGATCATATAATTGATTCCATTAGACCATTTTATGTAGATGGAGTTGAATCTAACCTTAGTTCGATCGATATTGTTCGTGAAAACGATGCTTATGCAGGTTATAGTGGTAATGAAAACGTTCAAGGTAATATGTCCAGAGGAGACGCTGTAATGGTATTAGTTAAAGCGCTTGCAAATGCTACTAAAGATCCTACTAAGAAAAGTACTATGATAAATATTGCTATGCAAGAATATTCCAGTGGAAACATTGTTGTATCACCTGCAAATGCATTTACAAGATTAATTGCAACAAAAGGATTTGAAAGCCTGAGCGGTTAATGCCTAAAAATATATTTTTAAATAGACTTTGGAAATTCTTCTAAAGTCTAATCATTTCTTATTTTTTATCAAAATTATTTTTTATACTAAATAAATTAGTGATTTTAACATAGTTTTATTAAAGATTAAAACAAAAAGTTACTACATAATGAAAATTTATTTTTATTAACCTAGAGGTGACTTAATTGCAAGGTTTATTAAATGATTGGAGAAGAACAAATTATGCTAAAGATACTACTCCAGAGTTAGCTGGAGAAGATGTTACAATCATGGGTTGGGTTCATGAAATCCGTGATTTAGGTGGAATTATATTCGTTATTATTCGTGATGTAACAGGTAGAGTTCAAATTACAGCACCTTCTAAAAAAGTAGAAGCTGAAATTCTAGAACAGTTAAGAACTTTTAGAAAAGAATCTGTTGTAGCTATTAAAGGCACTGTTCAAGAAGCTGGTAAAGCACCAAATGGTGTTGAAATTATACCAAAAGAAATCAAAATGTTAAACTTATCTAATCAACCTTTACCAATGGATCCTACTGAAAAAGTAAGAGCTGAAATTGATACTAGATTAGATTCAAGATTTTTAGATTTAAGAAAAGAAAATGTTAGTGCAATCTTTAAAATCAAAGGACAAATGTTCCATACAATAAGGGATTTCTTTTATGAAAATGGATTTTATGAAATTAATACCCCTAAATTAGTAGCTTCAGCTACTGAAGGTGGAACAGAATTATTCCCTATTACTTACTTTGAAAAAGAAGCATTTCTTGGTCAATCCCCTCAATTATATAAACAAATGATGATGGGTAGTGGAATGGATAAAGTATTCGAAATTGGCCAAATTTTCAGAGCAGAAGAGCATGATACCCTAAGACATTTAAATGAAGCAGTATCTATCGATGCAGAAGCATCCTTTATGGATGATGAAGATGTAATGAAAATCTTAAATGATATGCTCATTCAAGTATTAACAGACGTTAATGAAAAATGCAGTAATGAATTAGAAATTTTAGGTCACGAAATTGAAATACCTGAAAAAGACTTCCCTCATGTTACATATGATGAAGCAGTAGATATTATTAATTCTAAAGGTGTAGAAATGGAATGGGGAGAAGATTTGTCTCGTGCTGCTGAAAAAGCTTTAGGAGATACTATGGGAGGATTTTATTTCTTAACTAAATGGCCTTCAGCTATCAAACCATTTTATGTAATGCCATTTGAAGATGATGAAAAATATTCTCATGCATTTGACTTAATGTATAATAACTTGGAATTGTCTTCCGGTGCTACTCGTGTCCATCAATACGATTTACTTTTAAAACAAATTGAAGAAAGAGATTTAAACCCTGATGGATTTGGAAGCTACTTAAAAGCATTTGAATATGGTATGCCTCCTCATGCTGGTTGGGGTGTAGGTGCTGATAGATTAACTATGGTACTTACTGGATCTGAAAACATTCGTGAATGTGTACTTTTCCCAAGAGACAGACACAGATTAACCCCATAAGATTTTATGAAAAAATACGATATAGCTATTATAGGTGGTGGTCCTTCAGGGATTGCATCAGCAATAGCAATTCCTGATGATTTAAATGTAGTATTACTTGAAAAAAACCCTAGTTTAGGAAAAAAACTCCTTTTAACTGGTGGTGGAAGATGTAATATTACAAACAATAAACCACTTAAAGAGCTATTAAATTCTTTTTATCAAAAAAACTTTTTAAAACACTCTTTTTACACTTTTTCTAATGATGATTTATTTTCTTATTTTGATATAGATTTTATAGAAGAAGATGACAACAGGATTTTTCCAAAAAGCGGAAAATCACATGATGTTTTAGACAATCTTAAAAAACATCTGAAAAATATTGATGTCAAACTTAACTATGAAGTTAAAGAAATTAAAGATAACTTTATTATAAATAATGAAATTAAAGTTTCAAAACTCATAATAGCTACTGGAGGAGTTACCTATCCTCAAACTGGATGTGGCCCTCAAAACTATTTTTTAACAACACAACCATTAACTAAAATTAAATATGGCCTTGTTCCATTAATTACCAGTGAAAATTTAAGCGAAATAGCCGGCATTACACTTTATAATGTAGTATCAACATATAACAAAGTTAAAATTAAAGGAAATGTTTTAATAAGTCATGTTGGCCTAACCGGCCCCGGAATTATTAATTTAAGTAGTGAAATATCAAGAAATTTAGACTATGATATTTTAAAAGATGATAAAGATTTAAAATTTACAATATCCATTGATTTATGTCCAGAATATAGTTTAGAAGACTTAAAAAATAAATTTACAAATGATTTTCAACTTAAAGGAAAAACTCAAATTAATAACTACTTAAAACAATTGTTAACAAATAATTTTATTGAATTCTTTTTAAATAAGGTTAAAATTCCTAAAAACATGCAGTTAAGCAAAATTAATAAAAAAAGTAAAAATCGTTTAATTGAATCTTTAAAACATTTTAATTTTAAAATAGCTGGCTTTAATAAAGATTTAAGTAAAGTTACTATTGGTGGAATTGATTTAAAATATGTAAATTCAAAAACAATGGAATCAAAAATAACACCAAATTTATATTTTGCAGGTGAAGTACTTGATGTTGATGGTCCGACTGGTGGTTATAATTTAAAAATTGCATTTTCAACAGGATTTTTAGCTGGATTATCTGCAAGTGAAAAGTAATTTTAGTTAAAAAATTAAAAATTCAATAAAATATTTAAGATATTTTTTAACATATAATTATAATATGACAGACCAAATGTTCATGGGTGCATCAACTAAACAAGGTTATGATATTGCTACTAAAAGTAGAGAAATCATACGTGGCCTTATTGGTGATGATATTAAAGATTTAAAACCTTTAGAAAAAGACATTGTTGAACGAATTGTTCATTCTACAGCTGATCCTGAATATGCAAAGCTTGTTCATATAAGTGATGATTTTGTTGAAAGTGCATTAAAGTCACTTAGAAATAATGAAACCATCTTAACTGATATAAATATGGTTAAATATGGGATAACTCAATATGAAGGTGAAGTTGAATGTTATATTAAAAATGAAGAAGTTATAAAAATAGCTAAAGAAAATCAAATTACAAGAGCTGCCGCAGCTATTAGATATGCTAGTGAAAACAGTTTTGAAGGAATAGTTGTTAGTGGTAATGCTCCAACAGCTGTTTTTGAAGCTATGGATTTATTCGAAAAAGGTGAAATTAATCTTAAAGCAATTGTTGGAGTTCCTGTAGGTTTTGTTGGAGCTGCTGATTCAAAAGAAGCTTTAAGAAATTCAAATATACCAAATATTATTACTGAAGGTCCTAAAGGTGGAACACCTATAGCAGTTGCTTGTGTAAACTCATTAATCCAAAATTTATAAAGTGATAAAATGTCTGAAGAATTATTTGAAGAATCAAAAAAATACTTCCCCGGTGGAGTTAATTCACCAGTCCGTGCATTTAAACCTTATCCATTTTTTGTTAAAAGTGCGGGTGGTTCAAAAATAACAGATAGTGAAGGAAATACATATATTGATCACTGCCTTGCTTATGGTCCATTAATACTTGGGCATGCTAATCCCAAAGTTGTCCGTGAAGTTTCTAATCAGTTAACTATTGGTTCAGCTTATGGTGCTCCTACTGAAAATGAAATTAAACTTGCACGTGAAGTTGTCAATAGAATTCCATCTGCTGAAATGGTTAGATTTACAAATAGTGGTACTGAAGCTACTATGAGTGCCATTAGATTAGCTCGTGGTTTTACTGGTCGTGACAAAATTATCAAATTTGAAGGAGCATACCATGGGGCTCATGATTATGTTCTAGTTAAAGGTGGTTCTGGTGCTGCGTGCCTACCAGATTCTGCTGGAATTCCAGTTGATACAACAAAAAATACATTATCTGTTCCATTTAATGATGAAGAAGCTTTAGCTAGTTTAATTGAAAAAGAAAAAGACGATGTAGCTTGTCTTATAATGGAAGTTGTAATGGGTAATGTGGGTTGTATTGAACCAAAAAAAGGATTTTTAGAGTTTGTACGTAAGATTACTGAAGAAAATGATATAATTTTAATATTTGATGAAGTTATTACAGGTTTTAGAGCTTCAAAAGGTGGTGCACAAGAATACTATGGAGTCACTCCAGATTTAACAACACTGGGTAAAATTGTTGGTGGAGGACTTCCTATGGGTGCTTTTTGTGGAAAGAAAGAAATAATGGAATTGATAGCACCTCAAGGTCCTGTTTATCAAGCTGGTACTTTTAGTGGTAATCCAATATCTGTTCAAGCAGGATTATCAACATTATCACAACTTGATGATAAATTTTATAAAGATTTAGAAAGAAAAGGTAATTTTTTAAGAAGTAACCTTGAATCAATAATTGACGATGAACAATATAATATTCAATGCGTTGGTCTTGCATCAATGTTTCAAATTTATTTAAATCCAATTGAAGTTTATAATTATGCTGATGCAAAAGAATCTGACACTAAAAGATTCGATAAATACTTTAAAGCATTGCTTAAAGAAGGTATATTTATACCTCCAAGTCAATTTGAATGTAACTTTATTTCAAGTGCTCATAGTATGGAAGATTTGCAAAAAACTGCTGAAGCGATTGAAATAGGATTATCCGTTGCGTTTAAAAAAAATAAATTCTAAAGGTGTTTAAATGGTAGAGTATAAAGAAATCGCAACATATATAGTTATTTTAATAATTGTTTTAATAGCTGCTCAACATTTAAATGTAGTAGTTTCAGGAAGTATGGAACCTGCATTTTACAGAGGAGATATTGTTGCCGTTCAAAAAGCAGATTTTCTAGGAATACATGAATTTGATCCTCATGATATTCAAGTAGGAGATATTGTCGTATATGATGCGAGATGGTTTGATCAGCCAGTAATTCATAGAGTTATTAATATTACTGAAATAAATGGAACAACAATGTATGTGATTAAAGGGGATAATAATGCGCGAGCAGATCCATATTATGTAACAGCAGACCAAATTCATGAAAGAGTAATTACATGGGGAGATTCTCCAATAGTTATCCCATATATTGGACATGTTTCGTTATTATTAAGAGGTTTATAAGGTGAGTAAATGTATTTTGAAATAGAAAAACAAGCAATCAATGCTTTAAATAAGGCATTGGATCAATATGATGAAGAAATAGATAGAGATTTCCGCTTAGATTTTCCACCAGACCAAAAATTAGGAGATTTAGCGAGTACAATAGCTTTCGCACTTACTAAAAAATTAAAAACATCTCCAAATCTTGTTGCTGAAGATTTAGTTTCAAAAATAGAATTACCAGAAATATTTAAAAAAGTTCAGGCTTTTGGTCCTTATGTTAATTTCTTTATTGATTATTCAAAATTTTCAAAAAAATTATTAAATCATGTAGATGAAAACTACGGTCAACTTCCTAAAGTAGATGAAAAGATAATATTGGAACATACATCTGCTAATCCAAATGGACCATTACATATTGGACATGTTCGTAATTCTATCTTTGGAGATTCACTTGCAAGATTATTAAAATTAGCAGGTCGTGAAGTTGAAACTCAATATTATGTTAATGATATGGGTCGCCAAATTGCAATTATTGTCTATGGTATAACTGAAATGGGCTTAAAAATTGAAGAACAAGAAGGAGATAAAATCGATGCTAAAATTGGAAAGTTATACTATAAAGCAAATAAAGAAATTGAAGAAAATAAAGACCTAAATGAAAAAGTTAGTGAACTTATCGAAAAATATGAAAAAGGTGAAGACGAAAACTTAAATAAAGTCTTTGAGAATGTAGTTCAAAACTGTGTTGATGGAATCAAAGAAACATTACATAGAACCAATATTTACCATGATGATTTTGTATGGGAAGGTAAATTTATAAGAAATGGAGATGTAGATTCTCTTGTTAATTACTTTGAAAAAGAGGGCTTTGTATCTCATGAAGAAGTAGACTATATTGATTTAACCTTCTACAATATCGAAAAAGAATTTGTACTTAGAAGATCAAATGGTACTTCACTTTACTCTACAAGAGATTTAGCTTATCACAGATATAAAGCAACTTTGGGAGATACTGTTTTAGATATTTTAGGCTCAGACCATAAATTATCTGCAAAACAAATTAAAGTAATCTTTGAAGAAATTTTAAGAGAAAAAGCTCCTGAAGTAATATTTTATGAATTTATTACACTTCCTGAAGGTTCAATGTCAACTAGAAAAGGTAAATTTGTATCAGTTGATGATTTAGTTGATGAAGCAGTTATAAGAGCAACTGAAGAAATTAAATCAAGAAATCCTGATTTAAGTAATGATGAAATTGCACCAATAGCTGAAGAAATTGGTATTGGAGCTATTAGATTCTTTATTGCCAAATTATCTCCAGAAAAACATTTAACATTTAAATGGGATGATGCATTAAGCTTTGAAAGGGGATGTGCATCAATTCAATATGCTCACGCAAGAGCTTGTAAATTATTGAATAAATCTGGTAAAGATATCAAATCATTAACAATAGATGATGATTGGACTCCAAATGAATTAGAAAAAGATTTAATAAGATTAATAGCTAAATTCCCACAGGTTGTTGAAGACTGTGCTAATAAACAAAGAGTTCACAATATCACACAATACTGTCAAGATTTAGCAGGTTCATTTAACAAATTCTATAAATCTGAACAAGTTATTGGATCTGAAATTGAAGATACGAGACTTATTTTAGTAGATAGAGCTAAAATTACTATAAAAAATGCTTTAGATATTTTAGGAGTATCTGCTCCTGAAAAAATGTAGATGAGTATTCAACTCATCTTATTATCTTTTTTTTATCAATTTTTGAATGTATAATTCAATTGCGCAATAAGCAATCAAAGAACCGATTCCACCACCTAAAAGCATACCACAGTATATTCCAAATTCTCCCATATTGAATACAAATCCTAAAATATATGCAAATACTAAAACCAGTACAAATTCTCTAAAAGTAGTTAAAACAAATGAAATTATTCCTTTTCCAACACCCTGAAATACATTTCCAGCACTTGCTCCAAATGGAACATATAAAATAAACAGACACATTAACTTTAAGAAATTAGATATTAATGGTTCTAATTGTGCACTGCTTTTAGAATACGAGAAAATATAAGCAATTTGAGATGAAAATACAAATAAAAATATACATACGATAATTGATGAAATTAAAGCTATTTTAACAGCATATCTTGCTGTTATTCTTAAATTTTCATATTTTTTAGCACCAAAAGCTACTCCTGCAACAGATATTGCGGCTGTTCCAACACCAATAGCCGGGAGCATTCCAATAGATATTATTCTCCAGCCCGCAGTATAGACCGCTACTGCAACAGGACCTGAAATAATAGTGAGCATGAAATTAACCACAATTGTTAGTGCTGATAAAATTAACTGCTCTAAACTAGCAGGAATACCAACAACAAGAATGTCCTTATACATTTTTAAATCGTTGTGAAAATCACCAAAATCATAGGATAGATATGTGTCTTTTTTGACAAAAATCCAATATAACATTAACAAAAGAGAAATAAATGGTCCAAGTGCAGTTGCAAGTGCTGCTCCAGATATTCCAAGGTGTAAAGTGTAAATAAAAATCGGATCTAAAATCATGTTAATAACAGCAGCAATAGCAATAGGTATTGTTGCTCTTTTAATGTCTCCTTCTGCTCTAAAAGCTCCACCGAGAATTGGTGGCATTAAAATAGCAAAAGTTGATGCAAAAATTATAAATCCATATTCTAAAGCATGATCTAAAACACTACTTGCGCCCATAATTATGAGTAATTGTTTTTGAAATGTGAGAAAAAATATTGTAATTACAACAGAAACAATAATACTTAAAATTCCAGTGTGAATTGCAGCGTTATTAGCTGAATTTTTATCTTCAGCCCCTATATAACGTGAAATTAAAGAATTACCACCAGCACCGATTCCATTTCCAAATCCAACAAGAACCATAAATAATGGAGTAATATAACCTAGCGCTGCTAAAGCATCTGCACCAAGTCCTGCTACCCAAATACTATCAATAATGTTATTTGCAAAAATTAAAAACATGCTTGCAATAATAGGCAATGATAGTTTATTTATAGCTTTTTTTGGATTTCCAGTTATCATTTCAATGTTTGAATTTGTCATCATATCTACTTTTAATTAATATTATATAAAATCATTGTTATAAGTTTAATTAAATTAAAATAACCTTAATTTAAGTAAATACAATTTTTAATAAAAAAATATAATTTTAAAGCTTTTTTAAAAAAAGTTGATTATAATTAAAAAAATATTAATATATTTATAAAATAATATTTTAATTAAGGAGAATTTATTATGAAGGTTTTAGTTGTTGGAACAGGTGCTCGTGAACATGCTATAGCTGATGGTTTAAAGGATGATTGTGAGTTATACTGTTATATGAGTAAAATAAATCCAGGTATGTCTAAAATTGCTACTTTTAAGCAAGGAGATGAAGGAGAAGTTGAAAAAGTCGCTGAATTTGCAAAAGAAAATGAAATAGACATTGCATTTATAGGTCCAGAAGCACCACTTGAGAAAGGAATTGTTGATGAACTTGAAAAAAATGGTGTTAAATGTGTCGGACCAAGTAAAAGTGCAGCTAGAATTGAAACCGATAAATCATTTATGAGAAATTTATTTGAAGACTATAATATTGAAGGGTCTTTAATTTATAAAGTATTTGATAATTATGAAGATTTAAGTGAGTTTTTAGATGATTTTGACCGTGATGTAGTTGTAAAACCTGTTGGATTAACTGGTGGAAAAGGTGTTAAAATCGTAGGTGACCACTTAAAAGATAATCAAGAAGCTAAAGAATATTCTAAAGAAGTTATTGATAATGCAATGGGTGGATTTGCACAAGTTATTATTGAAGAGAGAGTTATTGGTGAAGAATTTACTATTCAGGCATTTTGTGATGGTAAAAATTTAGTTCCAATGCCTGCAGCTCAAGACCATCCCCATGCATTTGAAGGCGATAAAGGTGCTATTACTGGTGGTATGGGTTCATATTCAGATTCTAATGGATTATTACCATTTTTAACTCAGGAAGATTATGATAAAGCTGTTAAAATTATGAAAGATACATTAAAAGCAATAGCAACCGAAGCTGAACCATATAAAGGTATTTTATATGGTCAATTTATGTTAACAGCAACAGGTCCACGTTTAATTGAATATAATGCAAGATTTGGTGATCCAGAAGCAATGAACGTGTTACCTTTACTTAAAACTCCATTGATTGATATTTGTAAAGCAATTGTAGATGGAACATTATCCGAAGCTGAATTTGAAAACAAATCCAGTGTTTGTAAATACATTGTACCTGACGGATATCCAGAAACTGAATATGCTGGTGAGTTAATAGAAGTTGATGAAGAGGCTATTAATGAATTAGGAGCAAAAGTATTTTATGCTGCTGTTAGCCTTGAAGATGATGGAATTCATTTATCCGGTTCTAGAGCTTTAGGTGTAGTAGCTAGTGGAGAAAATATTTCTGAAGCTGAAGAAATTGCTGAAAAAGCATGTGACTTTATCAAAGGAAATGTTTATCACAGAAGAGATGTTGGAACAACAGAACTTGTTGAAAAGCGTGTATCCCATATGAAAGAAATTTTGAATTAAATTTCTTTTATTTTCTTTTTTTGTAAAACTATATTTAATTAAAATAACGATTAATAATTTTGATAGTAATTATAATTTCATGTTGAAATTTTAAACATGTTTTTTATTTTATAAGTTATAAGTTAAAAATTAAAAATTATTAGTAATAATAGCAAGATATAAAGTAATTAAAATTAAATTTATATATTATGTCGACTTTAGAAAAGATAAAAATTTTAAATGATTCAGCTCAATATGATTTATGTGATTATGTAAATCATAATAAAAGCTCACAAGTCAATTTACCAGGAATTTATCATGCCATAGGACATAATGGATGTAAAATTCCACTATTTAAAACATTACTTACAAACAAATGTAAAAATGATTGTAAGTACTGTATTAACCAATCTCGAAGGAATTTTCAAAGATTAGAACTTTCACCAGATGAACTAGCAAAAGCTTTTCTAAAGTATTATAATCAAGGATTAGTAAATGGATTATTTTTAAGCTCAGGTATTGATAAAGACGAAGATACAACAATGGAAAAAACAATAGAAACTATTAGACTCCTAAGACAAGACTATGGATATGATGATTATATTCACTTAAAAATAGTTCCTGGTGCTTCAAAAGATTCTATTAAAAGAGCAATGGCACTATCAAATAGAGTTAGCATTAATATAGAGTCTGCAACAGCATCCGGACTTGAAGAATTATCTTCTACAAAAGATTATAATAAAGATATTCTAAAACGCCTACATTGGATTGACAGTTTACATAGAAAAAGTACAACATATCCAAATCTTACACATACTACTCAACTTATTATCGGTGCGAATTCAGAAAGTGATATGGAAATTCTACAGAGAATGGAAAAAATCTACAATAAAACAAAATTGAAGCGAGCATATTTCTCAGCATTTACCCCAATTAGAGAAACAGAATTGGAAAGTAAAACACCTTGTAGTACCAATAGAACTACAAAATTATATAATGCGGATAGTTTACTTAATGATTATCATTTTAAACTCGATGAAATAATATTTGATGAAAATAATCAATTATCATTAAGTGAAGATCCAAAAATTTTAGCTGCAAAAAATATGGATATATTTCCTGTAGAAATTAACACAGCACCATTTGTCGAACTAATTAGAGTACCCGGAATAGGGGTAAAATCAGCTCGAAAAATAATTTCTATTAGAAAAAATATTCCATTCACGAATAAAAATGAGTTGAAAAAATTAGGTGTAGTGGTCGATAGAGCTGAAAAATATATCAAAATAGCTGGGGCTTTTCAAAGCCAATTAGATAATTTTAATTAAATGAAGATTTATAAATCTTCAAATAATGTCCAAATTTCAGGATATTCGCGAGCAACAGCATCTTCAATTAATCTGGATGCTTCTTTACTAATACTGAATTCTGGTTCTGTTTTTCTTAAATACCTTAATACCGCCGCAGATCGAGATGACCAAAGAGTTATCCTTGGATTTTTATTAACGATTTCAAGAACTTCAGCTACGTTTTCTTGGATTTTGACATCAAGTACATCCTCTTGGCTATCTTTAGAAATAGATATTTCTTTGGATATTTCACTTTCATTATCATCTTCGCTAACTTCAACATCTTCAACACCTGACTCTACATCTTCTACCTGATGTTTGATATCTTCATCAATAGATTCAACTTCCTCTACTTTATCTTCAATATCATCAACAATATCTTCACTAGATTCTTGAGTAACTTCATCTTCTTCACTTTTCAATAAATCTTCTAAAGACTGAGCTTCGTTACTATCAAAATCTTCATCATAAAAATCTGGAATTAATGAATCTAATCCTTTACCAAGACCACGAGCCATCTAATCACCTTCATCTCTTTTTAAAATTTCTTCTGCTAAATTAAGATAAGCTTTAGTACCAGTACTACCTGAATCATAAATTAAACATGGTTTTCCAAAACTTGGAGCTTCGGCTAATCGAATATTTCTAGGAATAATTGTTTTAAACAACAAATTAGTATCACTGAAATAACTTTTAAGTTCTTTGTGAACATCACGACTAAGCCTAGTTCTTCTATCATATAAAGTTAATAAAATACCTTTAATAGGAGTAGGACTTCTAAGTCTTTTTTCAACAAGTTTAATAGTATTTATTAAATCAGCAACCCCCTCAAGAGCATAATATTCAGCTTGAATAGGTATTAAAACACTATCGGAAGCGATAAGAGCATTAACGGTTAAAACCCCTAAAGACGGAGGTAAATCAATAAATATATAATCGAATAGTGGGACAACATCTTTGAGAGTTTCTTTTAATATAATATGATAATTTTCTTTATTACTTAATTCAACACCAGCACCACTTAATGACATGTTACTTGGAATAATAAATAAATTTTTAATAAAAGTAGGAATAGTTGCTTTTTTTACATTAATATTCCCTACTATAGCATCATAAATTGTATATTCTAGCTCGTTTTTATCAATCCCAAAACTTGTTGTAGCATTAGCCTGAGGATCCATATCAACGACTAATACAGACTTTCCCATTACAGCTAGGGAAGTTGCAGTATTTACAACAGTGGTAGTCTTTCCACATCCCCCTTTTTGATTCATAACGGCAATTACTTCATTCATTGATTATTCTCCTATTATAAGATTTAATTTGTAAGTTAAATGAAATAAGTTAAAAGAACTTATTTGTGATAATTTATAAGATTTAATTTAAAAGTTATTAATTAAAAGAAATAACTTCTAATTAATAAGTTAAAACATTTAAGTTATCTTTTATAACATTTAATGAATAAGTTAAAAGAAATAACTTATTTTTTATAATTTTTAGATTTTAAGTTAAAAGATTTAAGTTGTAACATTTAACTTATTAGAGATAACTTTTAACATTTAAGTTATATTTTATAACTTCAACCTTATAAATTATTTGTTTTCACAAATAAGTTATTAGTAAAAAAAAATAAGTTATAAGTTATAAGTTTTAATAAAATATTTTATAATAACTTATAAGTTATAAGTAAAAAAAAAAAATAAAAAAATAAAAGAGTGAAAAACACTCTTATTTAGCATTTTGCAATGTACCTTCAAAGTATGAAGCATAACCTTTTAAGTCAAGCATTCCATGACCTGAAAAATTAAATACAATAGTTTTTTCCTCACCAGTCTCTTTACATTTTAATGCTTCATCAATAGCAACTTTAATAGCATGAGTAGTTTCAGGTGCAGGAACAATACCTTCATTACGAGCAAACATAATTCCTGCATCAAATACATCTTTTTGATGAGCAGATGTAGGAGTAATGTATCCTTCTTTAGTTAAAAGTGAAACAATAGGACTCATACCATGATATCTTAATCCTCCAGCATGAACTGATGGAGCAACAAAGTCATGACCTAAGGTAAACATTTTAAGCATTGGAGTAAATCCATTAATATCACCAAAGTCATAATCATAAGAACCTTCAGTTAAAGTAGGACAAGCACTAGGTTCAACAGCAATAAATTCTGTATCAGAATTTCCATCAATTTTATCTTTAATGAATGGGAATAAACATCCAGCAAGATTACTACCTCCACCAGCACAAGCAATCATTACATCCGGTTCTTTTTCAGCTTTTTCAAGTTGAACTTTAAGTTCCTGACCGATAATAGTTTGATGTAACATTACATGGTTCAAAACACTGCCTAAACTATATTTAACATCATCATTAAGCAATGCTTCTTCCATAGCTTCAGAAATAGCAACACCTAATGAACCTGGATGGTCCGGATTATCAGCTAAAATTTTACGTCCAATTTCAGTATTTTCACTAGGGGATGCAAAAACATTTCCATCATAAATATTCATAATATTTTTTCTATCAGGTTTTTGATTGAAAGAGACTTTAACCATATAAACAGTACAATCAAGACCAACCATATTAGATGCAAGAGATAAAGCAGTACCCCATTGACCAGCACCAGTTTCTGTAGTAAGTCTTTCCACTCCCTCTTTTTTAGCAAAATATGCTTGAGGAATAGCTGAATTTAACTTATGTGATCCAGTAGGAGAAGTATCTTCTCTTTTATAATAAATTTTAGCAGGAGTATTGAGAGCTTCTTCTAATCTAGTAGCTCTAAATAATGGAGAAGGTCTTCCAATTTTCATATATAATTCTCTTACTTCATTAGGAATTTTAATATACCTATCTTGAGCAAATTCTTGTTTTAAAGCCTCTTTAGTAAATGCTTTTTCTAAATCGGCTATTTGATTTTTTCCTTCACTGTTTTTTGGAGCGGGTAGCTCACAAGGCAAATCAGCAAGGATGTTGTACCAATTTTTTGGTACCTCGTCAGATGATAAAGTAATTTTGTAATTCATGATAATAATATCTCTAGAATGTATTATTTAAAGCTTTGTTGTACAAAAATGTACAGTTATAATTATTTAATTAATGAAAACTAAAATGAAAATATGAAAATATTAGCTATTGATGTAGGAACCGGAACCCAAGACATAATGATTTATGACAGTAAAAAGGAACTTGAAAATTCAATAAAACTAGTACTTCCTTCACCGCACTTATTTATATCACAACAAATTAAAGAAACAGAAAATGACCTTTATTTTAATGGAGAGATAATGGGTGGAGGAAAAATTAAAAATAGTCTATTAGAACACATGAATAAAGGTTATACAGTAGTTATGGAAGAAATACCGGCGAAAACTATAAGAGATAAAATATCACAAGTTGAAGCATTAGGTATTGAAATAGCTGATGAAAATAAAATATATAAAGATTTTAGTAAAATAACTTTAAGAGACATCAATATTACGAAATTGGCTGAATTTTTACTTGGATATGATTTAGAGTTTGATTTTGATGAAATCGCAATTGCTGTTCAGGATCATGGTTATAATGAAAATATGGGAGATAGGGATTTTAGATTTGAAAAAATCAGACAAAAATTAAAAGAACCAATTAAACCTGAAGAGTTTTCATTTAAAGGAAATGTTCCAGATTACTACACAAGAATGAAAGCTGTTGAAAGAACACTTGAAAAAGAAGGAATAAATAAAAAACCTCTTTTAATGGATACTAAATTTGCATCAATAGCAGGAATGTGTTATGATGATGAAAGTTTAAAATTGAACAGTTTTGTTGCAATTGATATTGGAAACGGACACACAACTGCTGCATCAATAGAAGATGGTAAAATTCAAGCAATATTTGAACATCACACATCATCACTTACTCCAGAAAGTTTAGAACTATACATAAAAAGACTAGCAGATGGAGTAATTACAAACAAAGAAGTATTTGAAGATCATGGCCATGGTGCCCATGTTTTAAATCCTATAAGTAAAATAGAAAAAGTAATAGTTTCTGGCCCTAAACGAGAATTAATTGAAAAGACTAACCTTGATTGGCATCATGCCTCCCCTGGTGGGGATGTTATGATGACTGGAACAGTTGGTTTAATTAAAACATTTGAGGTATTAAATGAATAAGGCAGATTTACATATTCACTCTAAATATTCCCCTGATTCAAAATCAAGTCTAGAAAATATAATTAAAAAAGCAAAAAGTGAAAATATAAAAATTATTGCATTAAGTGACCATAATACTGTTGAAGGTTCAAAAGAAGCTAGAAGACTAACTAAAAATGATGAAGATTTATTAGTTATACCATCAATTGAAATATCCTCTAAAGAAGGCCATATTTTAGGTGTAGGTTGTGAAGAAAGCATTAAAAGAGATCTTACTGCTCAAGAAACAATAGATTTTATTCATTCCCAAGGTGGTCTTGCAATAATACCCCATCCTTATTGTTTTTACAGACATGGTCTTTTATGTGAAGTTAATCCTGATGATTTAAAAATAGATGGAATAGAAACAAAAAATGCACGTTACATAATAGGTTATTGTAATAGAAAAGCAAAAAAATTAGCAATTAAAAATAATTACCCTACCCTTGGAGCAAGTGATGCACATTACTATAAATTCGTTGGAGATTGTTATACTAAAATTAACTGTGAAATGGACATAGATAGTGTTTTAAAAGCAATAAAAAAAGGTGATGTAGAAGCTTGTGGTGGTGGAACATCAAATATCAAATTATCAAAATATTTATTTGATTATATAGGGTGCTAGATTTTTGAGTTGTAAATTACCTTCAGTTTGATATCATTTTTCTTATTTTCCTATATTTTTTTACTCAAAT
>CACZPT010000072.1 GCA_902783085.1 uncultured Methanobrevibacter sp. | reverse complement strand
CTTTAAGCGAATTAAATATTATAAATAATACTTTGAATGTTGAGGATAATGGTTTGGATTCATCTTATGGAATTGCTGTAGATTCCGTTAGTGTAGTAATAAATTCAAATAATATTACTTATGTTGGTAACTCTAATGGTACAAATAAAAATGCAGCTTTATATATTTTTGATGCTGATAATGTAACTGTTAGTGATAATTATTTTGATGTGGAAATTCCATCTTTAGATGTTGCATATGATTTAGATTGGAATCCTACTGTTGTATCTCAAGGTGTTTTCATTGAAGAAGTTACTAATTTAACATTTAATAATAATGGACTTCATGTTATGTATAATAATAACTCTGGCATGTATGATTCACTTTATGCTTTAAGAGTGATTGCTGATAATGCAACTGTAGATAATAATGAGATTTTTATTTTGGGTCATTCTTATGCTTATGGTGTTGTTGCGACTGGTGAAGATATCATAATTTCAAATAACACTATTCATTCAGATTCAGATGATTATTATGCTGCCGCTATATCCTTGGAGGGTGAAGGTAGTTATAATATCGTTGAAAATGATGTATATACGCATTCTGAAGATGTTACTTATGGTATAAGAACTTCTACTTTTTCAGGTAACCTTACTAGTGATATTGGATATAATGACATTACTATGATGTCTCCAATTAGTTATGCTATTTATTTATCAGGAACAAATGATGTTGCCGGATTTAATAATATAGAAAGTCATGGTAATTTCACTATTGGTGTCGCATCATCTGCCCAAAATGCTACTATCTGCTCAAATGTTATCTTAGCAAATGGATCTAATGTTGGTAATTCATCCACTATAGATACAATTGAACCTGAAACTGTAGGTGTTAAAGTTGTAAGCGGAATTGCAAATGTTGCAAGTAATCGTATTACTTCATCTGGTAATTACACCGTTAATGTAACTGATACTGATTCTACTGTTTCTTATAACTATTTAATTGCTAACGGATTATATGGAGATAATAGTGTTTATGCTAATGGAAGCGCTGATATTTATAATAACACTCCTCAATTTAATATCAAGTTAGAAGGTGCAGATGTGGTCATGTTTTATAAAAACGGAACTAGATATGTTGTTAATTTAACAACTATTGATGGAAAAATACCATATGCTAATAAAACTGTAACAATTATTATTAATGGTGTGAGTTATGATAGAGTAACTAATGAAAACGGTTCCGCTTCAATGGCTATTAATTTATCTCCGGGTATTTATGACGTTTCAGTTATTTATGAATCTGGTGAAGATTATTTACCTATCACTACTACAAATGAAATCGAAGTTATAAGTACTATCTATGGTGAAGATATAACTAAAATCTATAAAAATGGAACTCAATACTATGCAACATTCATTGATGGTCAAGGTAACTTCTTAGCTGATGGAGCTGAGGTTACATTCAACATTAATGGTGTAATGTATAAACGTTTTGTAAACGGCAGTGAAGGAAGAGCCAGATTAAATATTAATTTAGATCCTGGTACATACATTTTAACTGCAATTAACCCTGTTAATGGTGAAATGGCATCAAATAATGTTACTGTATTGGCTACTTTCGCTAATAATACTGATTTAGTGAAATATTATAAAAATGGTTCCCAATATATAATAACTGTCCTTGGTGAAGATGGTAAAGTTGTTGGTGCAGGTGAAAATGTAACATTCAATATTAATGGTGTAATGTACACTCGCCAAACTAACGAATCTGGTCAAGCTAAATTAAATATTAACTTAGATCAAGGTGAATATATAATAACTGCCATCTATAATGGTTGTATGGCATCTAATACTATTACTGTCTTACCAATTTTGATTACAAGTGATTTAGTTATTAAATATGGAACTTCAGATCAATTCAGAGCCATTTTGGTTGATGATGTTGGTAATCCATATCCAAATCAAAATGTGACCTTCAATATTAATGGTAGAATCTATTATAGAACAACAGATATTGATGGTCTTGCTGTATTAAATATTAAGCTTGGTGCTGCAATCAGCGAATATCTTATCACATCAAGTTATGGCACATTCACTGTTGGTAATAAAATTAGTATTGTACCTTAAGAGGATTTTAATCCTCTTAAATTCTTTTTTTTAAAGTTTAATCATAACTTTCATTTTATTTCAGAAATTATTTTTCAGGTATTTCAAACTTTTTTTAACTGAATCTTCATTATTTACTTCGATTATGTAGATGCCATCATAATTTTCACTTTCAAAATTATTGACTATATCGTTTAATTGAATAGAGCCTTCACCTAATGCTAAGTGTGAGTCCTCATCACCCAAATTATCATGGATATGTATGTGTTTAATTGAATCAAAATACATTGCATCTGGTGATATTCCTACATGGTTGGCATGACCAATATCTAAAGTCATCGCAAGACCATATTTCTCAACAGTTTCGTTTAAGTGATTCAGGTCTTTATAAATCATAGCTTCAAAATCAGGCATGTTTTCTATTGTGGTATTAACGCCTAAGTCTGCACTGTATTTAGCAAGTTCTTCAATTGAACTATCAGCAGTTTTATAGACTTTTTCGGGAGTTTCTCTTAAAAGAAAAGCCATTAATCCTGGATGAACAATAACGGCTTCAGCATTAATTTCATTAGCCAAATCAATTGAATTTTTAACTTGTGAAATTGAATTTCTTCTACTGCTTTTACCGGGAGCTGCGATATTTACATCCATAAATGGTGCATGTATTGTATATTTTAAATTAAAGCTTTCTAACATATCACTATTAATTTCCTCATCTGGATATTGGTGAACTAATTCAGCATATTCAATTCCTAATTCTTCAATAGTTTCTAATGTATTTTCTAATTTATTTCCAAATCCAAATAATGTTGATGCGCCAATTTTCATTTTAATCACTTTCTAACTGCTGTAATTTCAAATCCCATTTCAATAGCTTCAATAATAAAATCAGATAGTTCAATTCCATTTTTTATTTTAATTTCTCCTTTTTTAGAAGTAGTTGCAGTAAGCAAATATTCTCCTCCAATTAAAATATCAAAGTTTTCCCGCCCATTTTCTCTTCCCAAATCTAAGATCAATTGTTTTTTAGTGTGAATAATATCTATTTCAAATGGAGTTTTATCAACAGATTCTTCAATTGCTTCCACACCTAAGCTAATACCGACTTTTTGTTCTATTTCAGCTATTCTTTTACCGTTTTTACCAATAATTTTTGGAATTAAATCTTCTTCAATATAGATATTAGCCCTATTCGGTGATATGACTTCAACTTGTACTTTAGATTTTTTAGGTAAAAGCTTTTTAATCTGTCTTAATATTTCTTTTTCAGCAATCATATCAACATAAGATTTAGAATTACTCTCATCATTTCGATTATTTATTAAATCCAAGTCCATAACTATTGTCTGCTCACCATAAGTGTAAATTTCGTTTTTAAGCTCTCCACTTTCAAAGTCACGAACTTCAATAACTGGTCTTGCAAGATCTGCTTCTTTCATACCGCTTGGTACTTTAACAGTCATTTTTGTTTCATAAACACACTTAACTTCTCCATTTTCAATATAAATGCTTGTATCTACAATGGAAGGTATAACGCCAAGTTCAACTCTTGAAGCAATTCTCTGTATTGCATCTATTGGCCTAGTTGCATGAACAACACCTATCATTCCAACACCGGCTAAACGCATATCTGCAAAGATGTTAAAGTCATGATTTTTCCTAAGTTCATCATAAATCGTGTAATCTGGCCTTACAAGAAGTAACACATCGGCTGTATTTTCCATGCTCCCTTCAAGTGGCGCATATTGTGTTATTTCATCAGGTAATTGCAAGTCTCTAGGTGATTCCATTGTTTTAACAATTTTATTTAGTTGTTTGGAGTAATATTTTGCAATAGCTTGAACAAAGGTTGATTTTCCTGCTCCTGGAGACCCGGAAATTAAAATACCTTCTGCATTGGTATTAATTCTGTCCATTAACTTATCACTTAAATCGTATTGGGATAAATCGATATTTGCGACAGGTCTAATAGCAGTTATCTCTATAGCTTCTGAAAATGGTGGTGTAGCAATTGAAATTCTATATTCTCTTGATTGAACAACAATCGAACCGTTTTTATCAGATTCCAGATAAGTTTTAGCATCATTTCTTGATTTATCAATAATTTCATCAATAATCTCTTGAAGTTTAGTGTGGTTATATTTTTCATCGGATAGTTTAATAAACTTGATATTTCCAGGTGTTCCCTTTTTAGCCATAGGAACAACATTTTCTTTTAAATGAACAGACATTGTATTTTCATCAAAAAATTTAGCTATTGAAAGAGGTTTTTCAATATATTTCTGGTGAAAATAATAAACTGGAATTCCCTGTGCTTTTGCAGTTTCTGCCTGAACTTTATCATTTGTAATTAATGTTCCGAATTCAGATTTAGCAAGATCTCTGATTATAGCATCAATTTCGCCACTTTTTGCATATCTAATATCATAATTGGTGGGTCTTTTTCCTTTAAATGTAACTGCAAGTTCGCCTTCATCTTGAAGGTCTTGTAAGTGTTGCAATTCAACTAATCCATTAATTCCTTCTTTTCTATTGGCATTTGCTTGATGTTCAAGTTCACAAACAACAGCTTCGGGAACAATGATTTCAGGATAATCTAGGTCTTCTTTTTCAAGTATTTTACTTACAGCACCTATTATCACAGCACTTGTATCGGGAATTATTGTTTTCATTTTAATACACGTCATCAGGATTGATAATTCTTTTTTGATTTAATTCCAAGTCGTCATCATCTAAATTATCAATATCTAATGAATTTTCAGTTTTTAATTTTCTAAAAAAGCAGGAATAATATCCTTCATGACAAGCTGCACCATTTTGTTTTATTTTTAAAACAATTGCATCCATATCACAATCTACAAGTATTTCTTCAACTTCTTGTATATGTCCTGAGCTTTCTCCTTTAAACCATTGTTTATTTCTTGATGTACTCCAATAATGAGCTTTACCTGTTTCGATTGTCTTTTCTAAAGCTTCTTTATTCATATTGGCTAGCATTAAAATTTCACCAGTTTTAGCATCCTGTGCAACTGCTGTAATTAATTTTTCTCCATTAATTTCTCGTCTAAAATTTATTTCCATTTTATTCCTCTTTTAAAAAATTGATGATGTCTTCAATAGCTACTAATTCTTGATTACCACTATCCATATCTTTAATGGTGACTTTTCCTTCTTTTAAGTCTTTATCTCCAATAATAACTATTTTTTCAACTTTAATTTTATCAGCATAATTCATTAATTTCTTGAATTTTTTACCGTTTAGGTCAACATCGGTTTTTAATCCATTTCTTCTAAGCATTTGGGTTATTTCATAAGCTTTAGGACGAACTTCTTCAGATATTGGTGCAACATAAACATCAAGGTGTGATTTTTTCTCTTCTTTTTCGGTTAATTCTTCTATTGCATTCATTAACCTATCAAAACCAAGTGCAAAACCAGTGGATTCAACTTCTTTTCCACCAAATACTTTAATTAAGCTGTAAGTTCCTCCACCACAAACTTGTTTTTGTGCACCAAGACCAGAAACATAGATTTCAAAAACAATGCCTGTGTAGTAATCAAGTCCTCTTGCAACACCTAAGTTTAATGTATAATTATCCATATCAAAGTTATCTAAAAGTTCAACAAGTTCTTTTAACTCATCAAATGCTTCTTTTGACTCTTCATAAGGTTTTATTAATTCCCAAACATCTCTAAGTATATCTTTACTTCCAACTAAATCAATTAATTTGAGTAATATTTGGTTTAGTTCATCGTTTGAAATAACTGGATTGTCTCCACTTAATGATTCTTTTAATAAATTTTTATCTCCTTTATCAATAATAACCATTAATTCTCTCTGTGTTTTTACATCAACTTCAAAATGTTTAAATAATCCACGAATAATACCTAAATGATTAATATTAACATCAGCACCGGTTATACCTAATGCTTGAATTGAATCGCTGCACATTGCAATTACTTCTGCTTCACCTTGAGGTGATTTAGCACCGATTAATTCACAACCAAATTGCCAGAATTGTCTGAACCTTCCTTTTTGAGGTCTTTCATATCTAAAACAACTACCATAATAATAAAGTTTAATAGGTTTTGCAGCTGTTTTTTCAAGTTCATTTAAGTATAGTCTAGCTACTGGGGCGGTAATTTCAGGTCTTAGAGTTAATTCTCTATCGGATTTATCTTTAAAGTTATATAATTGATCAACAATTTCTTCTCCAGATTTTGTTGTGAAAAGTTTTAATTCTTCAAATAAAGGTGTTTTGATTTCTTGATAACCATAATTTTCAAATATATATCTTAAGGTACTTTCTGCTTTTTTTCTCTCAGCCATTTCTTCAAATAAAAAATCTCTTGTACCTCTTGGTCTTGTAAATTCCATGTTTGTTCTCCTAAAATAAATATCTTATAATAAAAATTTGGTGATTAAAGTTAATAAAATTTAATATTTATAAGTTTGTTTGTCTAATTTAAATATATGGATATAAAAGGTAGTACAAATATTGTGGGTTTAATTGGACATCCTGTTGAACATAGTTTTTCACCACCGATGCATAATGCCGCTTTTAAAAAGTTAAATATGGATTATGCTTATGTTGCATTTGATGTTAATCCCAAAGATTTAAAAAATGCGATTAATGGAGCTTGTGGATTAAATATTAATGGATTTAATGTTACTATTCCTCATAAAATTGATGTAATGAATTATTTGGATGAAATTGATGGGGTTGCCCAGTTAATAGGTGCTGTTAATACAATAGATTTTAAAAACTTAAAAGGTTATAATACTGATGGTATTGGAGCTATAAAAGCTATTGAGGAAGTAACTTCTGTTAAAGATAAAAATGTTTTAGTTGCAGGTGCTGGAGGTGCATCTAGAGCAATATCTTTTTATCTTGCAAAATATGGTGTTAATAGCTTAACTATTTTAAATAGAAATACCCAAAAGGCAGATAATCTAATTGGGGATGTTTTAAAATCAGAGTTAATTACTAATGCAAAATCAGATTCAATATCTAAAATCAATGATTATATAAAGGATACAGATATTTTAATTAATACAACTCCGGTTGGAATGTATCCAAATATTGATGATAATCCAATAACAACTAGTGAATTTATGCATGAAGATTTGGTTGTTTTTGATGCAGTTTATAACCCTTTGGAAACTACATTACTTAAACAAGCAATCAAAGCAGGTGCTAAACCAGTTTATGGAATTAAAATGTTATTGTATCAAGGTGCTGAAAGCTTTGAAATCTGGACTGGTAAAAAAGCACCAATTGATGTAATGGAAGAAGCTTTAAAAAATACATTAAACTTAGGATAGGTAAATATGGATTTTTTATTTGATTTAAATAATTTTAATAATGATACACCTGAATTTGGAGATTCTAAAAAAGATGTATTGAAATTTCTAAAAATAATTGGGGTTGACAGCCGTTTTATTTCATATACTCCAAATAAAATCTATATTAATAATTTAAGATTTTCAAAGTTTTCAAGAAAACGTCAAGAAATTTTTTACAAACAATATCCTAAAATGGAAGTTGTAAGAAACTCTTTATTTCAAAAAATCTGTCTTAAAGCTTCAAAATCACTATCAGATATTAAGCCAAATAGCACAATATTAGTACCTGAAGATAATTATTTAATAAATTTACTCATGGAGCCATATACACGTAAATATGGTGTTAAACTAGTTTTTGATGGGGATTATGATTTAATTGTTAATCCTGTTGTATTGGATGATGAAGTAAATAGTATTTTTTCAACTATATTTAAGGGTGAAGGTTTAGAATTTTCAAAAAAAGATAATGAAATTTATCCATTAATCAATGTTTCTCTAAACTGGATTAATTCATTTTTAAAAATGGATGGTCAAGATAAACTAATGGATTATGAAAGGGATGAGTTAGCTTTTTCATTTATGGAATTTTTAGAGAATGTGGCTCCACAATACAGAGAAAATGTTTTAAAAGCAAGAGATTATATTGAAAAAGTTAAAAGTTAAAAAGTGATGTTTGCTTATCAGTTTTCTTTTTGCTTTTTTTAGGTTTTTCTTCAACTTCTTCAGGCTCTTCTTTTACATCGAATAATGTTTCTTGTTGTATATCTTCAACATTTTCTTCTTCTTGAGGAATTCCAGCTAACATTTGATTTTTAAGCTCTTCAGCTCTTAAATCACGCTCTTCAATACGCATTTTCTCTTTTTGCTTTTCCATCTTTTTAATGACTTTTTTAGGAATCACTTTTTTCCTAAAACGTTTAATTTCATCTGTTTCCAAACCTAAAAAGTCAGAAATTTCCCATGCAAGTTCATCATTTTTAAACATTATTTCAAGATAAGGAAACATTGAAATAGCCACAGTATTTGAAATATGCATTTTTTCAGACATTTTATCAGCAATATTGTCTCTTAAATTTCTTTTTCCACGGTTTCTTCCCATTAATGTAAATACAGTCGGGCTTCTAATTGGTGTAAACTTTTTATAGGTTTCTTTTTTAGATGCACTAACACCAATTCCCATAAAATCAGTTGCATATTTCCAGTAACCATAATTTCTAGTTCTTCGAGCTCTTCCAAAGTATAAATCAGCATTTGATAAATTTTCATAAGCTTTTTTAAGTTCATTTTTATTTGTATATTCGCGGGCAACATTTTCTGCAATATACTCCATTACAAGTGTTGGCTCTTCATCAACTCTTAAGGCATCTTTAACGTGTCTTGGGTTTTTACTTTTAAGAGTTGCCATTACACCATCAATAATACTTGACCTATCGTCTTTAGTAGTGATGTTATTAACATCTTCAATTGTTAATTCTTTATTGTTATCTGCAATTGCTTGAAAAGAGTTAATTGCTGAGCGTAAATCACCATTTGATTTTTTGGCTAATTCCTTTAAAGCATCTTTATCATATTCAATGCCTTCTTTTTTAGCAATGTCTTTAAGCATTTTATTAATGGATGGACTTCTTACTTTAGACATTTTAATGACTTGGCATTTTGGCTTGATTGATTGTAATCTTTTTGAATAAAAATCATTAGCTATTAAAATTAATGGATGTTTGGAGGTTTTAATTATTTCTCCAATAGCTCTAACCCCACCACGGTCGTTAGTTCCATGAATACCATCTACTTCATCAATAATTATTAGTTTGTAATCATCACTAAATAGGGATCTTGATGATGAAGACTCACCAATCGTTCTTTTAAGAGCATCTTGGGAACGTTTATCACTAGCGTTTAATTCAACATATTCAGAAAATTCACTGGCTATGGCATGAGCGAAAGTTGTTTTTCCAATTCCTGGCGGACCGACTAAAAGTAGGGGTTGTTGAGGGTTGCCTTCTTTCCAGCCATCAACCCATGATTGGATTATTTTTTTCTCTTTATTATTGCCTACAACATCTTTTAGAGTTTTCGGTCGGTATTTATCAGTCCATAACATATGTCTAGCCTTTTATAAGAATTTTGTTAAAAGAGCTTCTAACTGTATTCTTGGATTTGAACCTTCTCTTATTCTAAAATCACAATTAGCTATTGCTTCAATAACATCAATATAAAAATCAGGATCCATTTTTCCATCAATCACTCTTTTAGAGACTTCTTGATAAATTTGAGAAACCATATCTTCTCCACTAGTTCCTTGTAAAACCATGGTTTCATGTAGAAGTTTTCTAGCGCCCATAAAGTCTCCAGTTAGTGCTTTTGTAATCATATCTGAAATATCTTGGGGTTTTGATTTTGAAACTACATCATAAACATTATTTTCATTTATTCCTTCTCCTTCAGAAGCAGTTGCCTGTAAAATATTTACAGCTTTACGCATATCTCCTTCAGCATAATATACAATAGTTTCAATTCCTTTATCATCATATTCAAAGTTTTCAGATTCGCAGATAAATTTTAATCTATTTATTATTTCTTCACCTTTAATTGGAGCAAATCTAAAAATAGCACATCTGGATTGGATAGGATCAATTATTTTTGAAGAATAATTACAGGATAATATAAATGAAGCGGTTTTAGTATACATTTCCATTTCACGACGCAATGCATGCTGGGCATCTTTAGTCATGTTATCTACTTCATCTAAAAAGATTATTCTAAATGGGGCACCAACAGGTTTTAATCTGCAAAAGTTTTTAATATCATTTCTTACAGTATCAATTCCTCTTGCATCAGAGGCATTTAATTCTAAGAAATTTTGTCTCCAATATTCTCCAAGAATGGATTTAACTAAAGCCAATGCAGTAGTTGTTTTTCCAACACCTGCAGGTCCGGTAAACATTAAATTCGGCATGCTTTCTTCGCCAACATATTTTTTAAGCCTGTTTATTATATGTTCTTGGCCTACAATATCTTCTAGTTTTTGTGGTCTATATTTTTCTACCCAAGGTCCACTCATTAAATCACCATGAATTAATAATACTAAAGTATATGTCAATTGTCTATTAATTAATTTATGGTAGCATTTTTTAAGTATTATATTTTTAATTAAGAAAAGTTATTTTATTAATTATTTTTAAAAAATAGCTAATATTATCTTATTATTTGATTAAACTATAGCTGAAACAGGAATAATATTAGATATTGGCTTATTTTCATTGATTAGTTGTTGAAGTATTTAATTCTTGTGGCGACTGTAACCATATTGGCAGTATTTTATATTATAGTTTCTTCATTATATTTTGTAGAGTGTTTAAAAATATCCATTAACTTTTTAAGATTTAATATTGATATATAGTATAACTAATTGAGGTAGTTAAAATGAGAGGTACTTGGAAACTAAAATTAAGAATGTTACTTACAACAGTTATAATGTTTTCAATAATTTATTTTATTGTAATGCTTGCTTGTATGTATCTTAAAATCGGAACATGGTATGTTTTCATGTTTGTTAGTCTTCTTATTGTATTTTTACAATATTGGTACGGACCTTCTATCGTTAAGTATTCAATGAAGGTTAGACCTTTAAGTGAAAGTGAAGCACCGAATATCCATCAAATGGTTGAAGAACTAGCTATTGAAGCTAATGTGCCTAAACCGGAAGTGTGTATTTCCGAAATTAATATTCCTAATGCATTTGCTTATGGTAGATCATCAAAAAGTGGACATATTGCAATTACAAGACCGATTTTAGGTTTACTTAATCGTGATGAATTAAAAGCTGTTTTAGGTCATGAAATGGGTCACATTAAACACAATGATATGATTGTAACTGCTGCAGTCAGTGTTGTACCAATAATTTGTTATTATATTGCTCTATCATTTATGTTTTCAAGAGATAATGAGGGCGGAGCCTTTATCATAGGTATTTTAGGTTATGTATTCTATTTAGTTGGTCAACTCCTAGTATTGTTTATTTCAAGAACTCGTGAATATTATGCTGATGAAGCATCAGTTGAATTTGGAAATAAGCCTGCAGCACTCGTATCTGCATTGTATAAATTAAGTTATGGTGCTGCTAGATGTAGTGATGAGACAATTAAGGATGTTAATACAAATAGGGCATTTTTCATAAATGACATTAATAATGCAAGAAATGATTTAAATGATTTTAGCCAAATAGATTTTGATGGTGATGGATCCATTAGTGATGAAGAGTTAAAAAAAATAGCTAATTCAAATATTAATGTATCAACATCCAATAAATTAATGGAATTACTTTCAACACACCCGGATTCATTAAAAAGGGTTAAAAGATTATCAGAACTTGAAAATTAGGTGGAAAAAATGAAAATGATTTTAGATGAACGTGGTAAAAAATATATATTAAAAGAAGGTCAGGATTTTCAAAGTGATTTAGGAATAGTTTCTCAAGAAATTTTAGCTAATGCCCAAATTGGTGATGAAGTTAAAAGTCATTTAAACCACTCATTTAAAATTATAAAACCTAATGTCAACGATTTTATTGATTTGATGGACAGAAGATGTTCTATATTAATTAAAAAAGACATTGGAACTGTACTTTCTTATACTGGTTTAGGCTCAGGCAGCCGGGTTGTTGATGCGGGCACCGGTGCTGGAGCTATTGCTTTAAACTTTGCTAATGTTGTTGGCCAAAGCGGTAATGTCTATACCTACGAAATACGAAAAGACTTTGCTGAAGTTTCACAAAAAAACATTAAAACTTTCGGAATAGATAATATTGAAGTTAAAAACAAAGATATTAAGGAAGGAATTGATGAAGATAACATTGACTTAGTATTTTTAGATCTTCCAAAGCCTTATGAGATTTTTGAAGATGTTTACGATTCACTTAATCTTGGAGGTTGGTTAGTTGTTTATGCTCCATATATCAATCAGGCTGAGATTTCATATAGGGTTGCTAAAAAATTAAACTTTTATAATATTGAAATTTTAGAAACTTTAGAGAGAGGTTTGGAAGTTAGACAACAAGGAACAAGGCCGAAAACTAGAATGGTTGGTCATAGTGGTTATTTACTTTTTGCTCGTAAACTTTAATTTTTATAAAAATGAAAGTATTTAATATTAGAAAATTAATTCAATACTATCCTAGTTCATATGAAAATCATGCAAAAAGAATTTAAAAGGTAGATTTAGCAAAATAAAAGTATTTTACAAACATTTTGATATTTATATACATAACTCACACTATTTAACAAAATTTAGCTCCATCACATTATTATCAAATGAAATTTTAAGAAATGCTATTTATGTATATAGTATAAACTCGTAAGTTAATGGGTAGCCGGGTAAACTTATACTCACAAGAGAATAATAGTTCGGGAATAATATTACAAAATGGTCAAAAATATTAGGTAATAGAGTATTGTTGGAGTCAGGATATATTGGGGAAGTTAATTCTTGGAAATATTAATGATGTGGGATTTCAAAAATTTACAAATTGATATTAATCATGTTTTTTTGTTAAACAGTGATTTTTAAAACACATTGTATTTTATTTCAGTACTGAACAAATAACTATTATATTTTTATTTTAATGAACAAATATTCATTTAATTACTTATTTAGTGAATAGAAATATTTATAAACTTTATATGATAAAATAATAAATGACAATAACTGTGTTAAGAGGTCAAAATGATGAATCAAATAAAAGAATCATTATTCCAACCAGGGCAACCAGTTAGTCCTGATAGATTTAAAGGAAGAGAAGATATCATAAATGAAATAGTAAAATATTTTCCATCCATAAACTCAGGCAATCCACAACATTTTTTTATAACAGGAAAAAGAGGCATAGGTAAAACTTCATTAGCAAAATTCATTTCTGATGTTGCCAATAAGAATTATTCAATGATTACTGCTCATATAATGAATGATGGGGTTCATAATATTAATGAATTAGTTATTCAAATTATTGAAAGAATATTAAATTCAATCAAATCTGAAAAATGGTCTGAAAAAATATTTGATTTATTACGAGGTAATATTGAATCTGTAGGGTTCGGCGGGCTAAATGTAAAATTCAAACCATCAAATGATGAATTAGAGAATATAAAAGATAATTTCGCGTTTTATTTATGCGATCTTGTTAATCATTTTAAAGATAAAGATGGTTTATTTATTATTATTGATGATATTAATGGATTATCAGACACTCCTGAATTTGCTAATTGGTATAAAAGTTTCGCTGATACTATGGCAACTTCAATTGATAATGCTCCTATTGGAATGATGTTAACATGTTATCCTGAAAAATTTGCTAAATTATATGAACATAATCAATCTATTACTAGAATTTTTCATACTCATGAATTATTGGGTTTATCTGATAATGAAATTAAAATTTTTTACACAGATATTTTTTCAATGAATAATATTGCTATTGAAAAATCTGCTTTAGCTAATATGACTAAATATTCTTTAGGAATGCCTACAATGATGCAAGAAATTGGTGATGCAACTTTTTGGAATGATACTGATAATTATATTGATTATAATGATTCGTTAATTGGTGTTATTGAAGCAGGTAAAAGAATTGGTTTGAAATATTTACAACCTTTGATTGATAAGAAGATTCGTAGTGAAAATTATTTATCATTATTTAAAAAAATTGGTAAAGAATTAGCGGCCACTCCAAATGCTACTTTTACCAAAAAAACTTTCTCAGATGTGCTTAATGAATCTGAATCTAAAGTGTTCAACGATTTTATTGGTAGAGCCAAAAAGTTGGGTATTATTGAGTTAGCTAGTTCTAAAAAACAAGGCGAGTATCAGTTTACTAATCAATTGTATCCTATTTATTTCCTTATTCAAACGATTAGGGAAGATAATCTGTAAATGATTAATAATTTAGATTATTACTTAATATGCTAATAATATGGATTGGAGTGGCTTTGACTTTCGCCGATAGGATTTTTTATGAATGATGATTCCCTAATACTAATTTGTAAGTAGGGAATAACATATTCATTCCATGTAGATAGCTGGTTTATAAGGCATTGCATTTTTAGCTTTGTTTTCAGGGTCATAACTATCATCTGTATGGATAATTACTTCACCATCAACTTCTTGGTTAATATATGCAAGTGCATCGTTTATAATTTGATTTTCGTTGATTTTTCCAACATATTTTGTTTTAGTCATTTCACGGCCAAGTTTTTTAGCTACATTAGCTATTTCTTTTTTATTATCATAAATATTAGCTTTTATAGCTCTTCCCATGATTTGACCAATATCTGGTTTTCCAACTTCATTTGCTATTTCATATAAGTTCCATTTCCAATCAGAAGATAAGTATATATGGATTTTTGAAATATCATCACCAAGCATATTTTTAATTTGCTTTATATCTTTAATGATATTTTGAACAAGTTCTTCAGATTTTTCAATTTTAAGACTTATTAAATCTTCATTTACTTCAGGCCAACTTGCTTGACTTACAAATCCATTACCACCATATTTTGACCATAATTCTTCGCAACTATGTGGTGTAAATGGTGCAAGTAATCTTATCCATGATTCTAAAACAGTTGATAAGACATAAATTACGGCAGGGTCTTTTTTATCAAGTAAATGACTTTGTCTGTATAAATAATGATCAATATCTTTTCTAAGTAAGAACAATGATTCTTGAAGTGCTTTTCTTGTTTGGAAAACTTCCAGTGCTTCACCAGCAGCTTTGATATGTTGGTTAAGTTGGCTTAACATCCATAAATCAATGGTTCTTGTCAATTCTACTTTTTCGATATTATTAATATCTAAAGGTGAACCTTTTATTTCTTCTACTTTCTGACCAAATTCCTTAAACCAATCAAGTCTTCTTTTAGTTCCAAGAACTTCTTTTTGCCTCCAATCAAAATCTTGCCATGGTTCAGCTGATGCCATTAAGAATAATCTTACTACATCTGCTGAATAATCTTCAATAGCATCTTTTAGCAAGATAACATTTCCTTTTGATGAAGACATCTTATTTCCTTCTAAAAGTCCCATTCCAAAGACCACTGTTCCTTTAGGCCATTTATTTTCTGGATAAATTGCACTATGGTGGAACATTAAAAAGCTTAAATGATTACCAACAAGGTCTTTAGCGGATAATCTCCAGTCAAGAGGATACCAGTAATTAAATTCTTTTTGTATTTCATCTACAGTTTCTGCATCAACTTTAACGTCATCAGAATCTTTATTCAATAATACTTTATCAAAGAAAGCATTGTTTAAATCATCGGGATTCATATTTCTTAAGAATTTAGCTATTGTATAATAAGACATGTAAATGGTAGAGTCAGTTAATGGTTCAATTAACCATTGTTTATCCCAAGGAAGTCTTGTTCCAAGTCCAACGTTTCTAGAGCAAGCCCAGTCATCTAACCAGCCAATATAGTAATTAAAATTGTTTTTAACTTCTGGTGGAATGATAGTTTCTCTTTCAAGAACTTCGTGGGTTTTTACTTTCCATTCAGGGTCTGAGTATTTCATAAACCATTGGTTATCCATTATTTTAACTACACAATTTTCTCCACATCTACAAATAACAGGCTTTTCAGCGAAATCATACATTATTGTAGCAATATTTTTGGAAATCAATTCTTCTTTTAATTCTTCACGAGCTATGGATACTTTTTTGCCACCGTAACCTTCAATGGAATCAATGATTCTTCCTTTACTGTGTTCTATTTTATATAATTCGTTAGTAGCATCGTGTAGTTTAGGGTCATTTTGGTCTTTAATGCCCAATTTTTCAATAATATCTGCTGCAGGAATTTCACCATATCCTTTTACAGTACAGACTGGTATTGGATTAACATCTTCAATTATACCTTCTAAATTATATTTGGAAATTAATTCAGCATTATTTTTTAAATCTTTAAGTGCAATATAATCTGCAGGTGCATCTGCAGGTTCTGAAAAAACCACTCCACTACCATAATCGTCACTTACGAAACTAGCAGGTAATATTGGTAATGTTTCACCAGTAAATTGATTTATTGCAAGTTTTCCAATTAAATCATTAGGATTAATTTCATTTAAAATTTCTAAATCTTTAATTTGATTAGATAAATTGTGATGTGCTTCTTTTGTAATAATCCAATTTTCACCATTTGCTGAAACTTCAATATATTCAATATCTGGGTTTAACCAAATATTTGTAGCTCCAACAATAGTTTCAGGCCTTAAAGTAGCGGTTACAAGGATTTTATCATCTATTTTAAATTTAAGTAATGTAAGTTCGTTAACTCCAACACCTTCTCCTTCAAGTAAATCATGGTCTCCAACAGGGTTATCACATCTAGGACAGTATTTAACTGGATGTTCACCACGAATAACTAATCCTTTTTCTTTTAAAGTGGTAATTTGCCATTCTATGAATTTTTTATAAGTTGGATCGATTGTTCTAAATTCACGTCTCCAGTCAATTGAATAACCCATTTCATGCATAACTTCATTATATTCACTACTGAAGTATTTTACAATGTATTCCGGGTCTTCTAATTTAGGAAGTTCACTTGCAGGAACTCTGTGGACATTTTCGTATAAGTCTAAGGTCCATGGATCTTTTCTTTTAATACGATCAGCAATTCCAATAACGGGTGCACCGGTTACATGCCATGCCATAGGAAATAGCACATTATAACCTTTCATTCTTTTAAATCTTGCATAAACATCAGGAACAGTGTAAGTACGACCGTGACCAATATGCATTGCACCACTAGGGTATGGAAAAGCTACAGTAATGAACAATTTTTCTTTATCATTAGGGTCTGATTCAAAAATCTTTTCTTCCGCCCATTTTTTCTGCCATTTTTTTTCTATCACTAAATCACCATTCTAGTCTTTTTAGGGCTTTCAGGAACTTTATTTTTATGTTCATTCCTTTTAACTCTATTAATAATCATATCAATGTCATTTATTGAAATATCTAATTTTTCAGCTATTTCATCATTTTTTAAATCTTTTTCAATATTTAAATATAAAATCTTATCAAGCAATTCATAAGTCATTCCAATTTCATCTTCATCAGTTTGATTATTCCACAAACCAGCTCTAGGTGGTTTATCAAGAATTTCTTTTGGAACATCTAAGTATTTGGCTAATTGATAAACTTCTGTCTTATATAAATCACCAATCGGTTCAATATCACAAGCTCCGTCACCATGCTTTGTAAAGTAACCAATCAATATCTCACTTTTATTTCCTGTTCCACAAACAAGATAATTATTGGCATTAGCATAATAATAACCGATTGACATTCTAATTCTAGCTTTAAGATTTCCAATAGCTAGTTTATTTTCCTCAATTTGTGTAACTGATAAGAATTCGTTTAAAATACTATCAATAGCTATTTCTTTATACTCAATTCCAAGTAATTGGGCTATTGTTGTACCATGAAGTTTATCTTCTGTTGGTGTTGTTGTTGAAGGCATTACTACCCCAAATACAGTTTCTTTTCCAACAGCTTCACAAGCTAAAAATGCAGATAATGTTGAGTCAATTCCTCCACTTAATCCTACAACAAGACCATTTGCATTAGCTTGGAATACTTTATCTTGAACGAATTCAACAATATTTTTTTTAGTTTCTTCTAAGTTTAATTTTGGAATTTCGTTCATATCATCACCATTAATTTTTCATTAGTAAGTAATATGATTTTTTTATTATATAATATATTATGTCAATTTTATATTGCTGTCAACCACTTTTTTAACCAATTTATTTCATCATATATTCCTCCGTTGATTAAACCTAAACTTTCCTACGAATGTTTTT